>JAICEP010000172.1 GCA_025924095.1 Sorangium sp. | reverse complement strand
TGCGCCGAGCACGGGCTGCCCGTCCGCTACGTCGGCATCGGCGAGCGCGCGGAGGACCTCCGCGAGTTCGAGCCCGACGAGTTCGTCGAGGCGATGCTCGGCCGCGCGAGCGGCGCCGAAGACGCTGCCGCCTGACGAGCGCGACGCCCCTCGGCGCGCGGTGCCCGCGCGGCCCGCGCGGTGCCCGCGCGGCCAGGCCAAGCCAAAGCCAAAGCCAAGGCCAGGCGCCGCGGCGAGCGATCTGTACCTCACCTCCCAATCACCCCCCTCGACATCGGTCAAAGAAATGGGCGATGGTCCGATCTCTCGGGCCGCCTCGCCCGCACAAGTTGAGCCGTCAGGAACCGCCACCGTGAACCCCCAGAGCAAGCACACCGGCGGATCCGGGTCCGCGGTGATTGTGCAGCGAATTTGCGGATCGGCGCGAGTCCACCCGGGCGCGCGCCGCCTGGGGGCTCGGCGGTCGCCAAGGCAAAAGGATTTGGTTGTTGATCCTTTTATTTTCGCCGTGATATAGTCCGTCGGGCTTGGCGGTTGACCGAATTAATTAATGAATTCGCGTAGTTAGGAAGCTGTACTACCTGGGCGATCGATCGCTCGCATCGCACGGACTTCGGAAGGGATGGCGATGAACCAGGCTCGCGTGGGGCTTCTCGTTGCGGCTGCGTTGGTCGCGGTGCCGCTTACGGCGTCGGCTCAGCCAAATGAGCAACCCAAGGAAATTAACCTCGACGAGCCAGAGACTCCTGCCGAGGGCACGGAGCCGGCGGAGGGGCCCGCGGTCCCGGCCGAAGGCGATGAGGAGGCGGGGCTTGGGGACATCTGTAAGATCGATCCGACCGCGTGTCCCACGATCGACTTGGACAAGGAAGCGGCGAAGGAGCTCAGGCCAGAGACCTACGCAGTGCAGCAGATCTACGCGCTGCGCTATCACCGCTTCGAGGTGAACCCGTACTTCGGGCTGACGATGAACGACCAGTTCGTCGGTCACAACGGTCCGGGGCTCGCGGTCAACTGGTACCTCACCAACGTCCTCGCGATCGGGGTCAACGGTAACTGGTACGCCGGCCTCAACACGCCGTCGGACTTCAACTTCCAGACGAGCAGGGCGGCGCGTATCGGTGAGCCGATCACCGAGTATCAGTGGAACGCGAACGCGAACTTCACGTACGTCCCCGCGTACGGCAAGTTCGCCGGGTTCAGCGACTTCATCTTCCACTACGACTTCTTCGTACTGGGCGGTGTCGGCGCGATCTCGACGCGGCCCATGGCCGTCGTCGATCCGGACAACCGCACCTTCGACTGGAAGCCGAAGCTCGCCTTCCACGTCGGCGGGGGCATCCGCATCTTCTTCAACCGCTGGTTCGCGGCCATGGCCGAGGTCAGCGACTACATCTTCTTCGACGAGCTCGAGAACCCCAGCGTCGATAAGGACAGACTCCAGGACAAGAGCACGTGGCTCGCCGATGAGAAGAGCTTCACCAACAACGTGCAGGCCCAGGTCGGGTTCTCGGTGTTCCTGCCGTTCTCCTGGGAATACCGGCTGCCGAAGTAGGACCTTTGGACGTGGGGACGCGCAGACGCCGAGCGCGAGACATGGGATGATTCAGCCAAAGACGGGGACAGGCATGATGCGTCGATTCGTCCAAAGCCTTTGCACCGTGGTGGCAGGGCTTACCGGCTGTGCACTTCTGATGACGGCTGCGCCCGCGGAGGCGCAGGAGATTCAGCTGACGGGCCCTCTGGCCGGTGCACCCGCCGTGCGGAAGCTCCGGCTCCATCGTGAGGGACGGTTTGAGGTGGCTCCAGGCGCGTCGTTCACGCTGCTGGACGAGTACCGGCGAACGATCATGCCGGGGCTGCGCCTCACGTACCATCTCACCGACTGGATCGGCATTGGAGCCTGGGGCGGGTACGGGTTCCAGTACAACGCCGGGCTGACGGACGAGCTCCAGCGCGTCGCGATCGACAGCCGCAACTGCGCCGACCGGCCGTTCACGAAGGCGTGCCAGCTGACCAGGGTCAACCTGACACGAGGCCAGCTCACGGAGGACCAGCTGGCTCAGATCCAGTGGGTCGCAGCGCCGCAGGTCACGGTCGTGCCCTTCCGCGGCAAGCTGGCGCTGTTCGCCGAGCTCTTCGTGGATACCGACGTGAACTTCTTCGCCGGGGTCGCGGCGATCGGGGTGAAGGAGCGCAAGCAGTGCACAACGGACTGCGTGAACACCTTCGGGCTCGAGAGCCGCATGGCCTTCGCGCCGACGTTCGGCCTCGGCCTGAACTTCTATCCGTCGGACTTCATCGGCTTCGGCGCGGAGTGGCGCGCCCTGCCGTTCGAGTGGAATACTTCGGGCTTCGACAACCACGGGGCCGGCACGGATGAGGCGTTCCCGGACAACAAGGTGGACGACAAGGACCGCGAATTCCACTTCACCAGCATGGTCACCGTGAGCCTGAGCGTTCAATTCCCCACCGCCATCAAGACGACGGAGTAGACGGCTTCGCCGGCTCGGGTGACCGAGCCGGCTCGTCCGGGGCAGCTCGGACGGGAAGCCTCCAGTGCCGGGAGCAGCAGGCTCGGCCCTCGGCAGTGGAGCCCGGCGGTGATCGCCGGGCAGCTCGGACCGCGGCGGCGGGACAGCCACCAGAGGTCAGCGTTGGGTATTTTCGATTTTCTCCGCAAAAGCAATCCGCCGGCCGGCGGCGCCCCCTCCGGCAACAAGAAGGTGGCCGGTCCGGCCAAGGTCGTCGCGGACAAGCGCGCTCAGGCCTACGACCGCCTCGACGCCATCCAGACGCTCGCCGCGATGAAGAGCGCCGACGCAGCGGCGGCGCTCCTCCGGCGTTTCACGTTCTCGATCGACCCCTCGATCACGGATCAGGAAGAGAAGGATCTGGCGTTCCGGGGCATCGTCGATGCCGGCAAGGACGCGGTGCCGGCCGTGGTCGAGTTCTGCCTCAAGGCCGAGACCCTCACCTGGCCGCTCAAGATCCTGCGGGCGCTGCTCGATGACGCAGATTACCGCACCGAGCTCGTCCGGCTGCTCGATCGGTGCGACACGGAGTATGCGCGCAACGTCGAGCCGAAGCAGCAGATCATCGTCGCGCTGGGCGAGATCAAGGACGACAACGTGCGGGTCGCGGTGGAGCGGTTCCTCGACGACGTCAACGAGACGGTCCGGTTCCACGCCGTGCAGACCATCTTTTCCCAGGGCGACGAGGCGAGCGTGCCTGCGCTGGTGAAGATGCTCGCGGCCGAGGAGTCGGTCCGGGTGAAGAACAAGGTGGCCGAGGGGCTGCTGACCCACGGCTGGACAGTGCCGGCAGAGCTGCGGAGCAGCGCGAACCAGGCGCTCCAGGACTCCAACGGCTACAGCGTGGGGCCGGACGGCAAGCTCCGGAAGGGCGCTGGATACAGCTGACCGGGCGTGCTTTTGCGACAAGGCTGTTCGTCCTGCGATCGGGTTGACAGCGTTGCCGCGCGTGGACGAAACTCCGCGCCATGCTTGTTCAGGCCTCGGCGGCAGCTGAGAGCACGGGCCGCGTAGACCGGCCCGCACCAGCGGAAAGCGAGCGCAGATTTCGTGACTGAGCACCGCTCGTCGATGGCGGAGCTCCCGTCACGACGTCGTGAGCCATGCCCCTGCTCCGCCGGAGCGCGCAGACGGAGAGCACGGCGCACCTCGCTGTCGCGCGCGCTGGCCGCTGCCGGCCTGCTGCCCTTCGCGCTCGCCCCGCGCGGGGCAGCTGCAGCCGACTTCGAGGTCGAGTCGAGCACCGGCGTTCAAGCCTACGAGGTGGCGAGCCCCTGGGGAGCCACGAACATCGAGCGACGGCGTCTCCTGCAGACGCTGGGGCTCGCCGTCTACAACCTCCAGGGCGACTCGGTCCCAGGCGAGGCCGACTACTCGGCGACCGTGCGGCTCCGGCTGGACGCGGACTTCGGGGTGAACGGCCACCTCGAAGGCGCGCAGCAGGGCGGCGAGACCGACTACAGCGTCGCCGGCGGCTCACGCTACATCCCGGGGCTGCGCGAGGCGCCGCTCGATCTGATGTACGCGTACGTCGAGGGCCGGAACGTCGCCAGCGGGTGGCTCGGCTTCCGCGTCGGCCGCCAGTACGTGAGCGACGTGCTCGGTTGGTGGTCGTTCGATGGCGCGCTCCTCCGCGTGACGACGCCCTACTACGTTCAGATCGAGGCGTACGGCGGGCTCGAGCAGCGCGGCGGCCTGCCGCTCTCCACATCGCGCTTCGAGCAGCAGGGGATCTGGCGCGGCAACCATCGGGGCTTCGGCGACGACCGGACGCTGCCCGGGAGCGCGGCCGACTACCCGTCGTATCAAGAGGCCCAGATCGCCCCGGCGTTCGGCGTCGCGCTGGAGAGCGCCGGTCCGAGCTTCGTCCACGGCCGGCTGACCTACCGGCGCGTCTACAACATGGGGCCCTCGATCACCCGGCAGTTCCCGGATCGCGACGGGAACGTCCAGACGACCGACGGGTCGCGCATCTCGCAGGACCGGCTCGGGTACGCGGCCGACGTCAACGTGCCGGCGATCGGCGGGCTCAAGGGCGGGGTGACCTACGACCTCTACAACCAGCTCGTCGGCTCGTTCTTCGGCGGCCTGGAGGTGTACGCGGGGAGCCGCGTCACGCTGGGCGCGGACGTCGACTACTTCGTTCCCACGTTCGACGCCGACTCGATCTGGAACTGGTTCACCCACGATCCCATCACCACGATCACCGGACGGGCGGCGGTCGACATCACCCGCGAGGTCGATGTCGCCGCCTCGGGCGGCACGCGGATGTGGATCGCCGAGGGGAACCCGGAGGAGTTCGGCGCCGGCCAGTGCCGGGCAGCGCAGCTCGGGCCGGATTGCGTCGGGACGACGACGCTCGATCCGTCGAGCGACAGCGACCTCGAGGACTACGCGCGTGATGAGGAGAACCGCGCCACGACGATCACGACCGACGTGCTCGCGAACCTCGCGGGCCGCTACCGCACGCGCACGACGTCGGTCGAGCTCCGCGGGATGCTGCAGACCGGGGAGCGCGGGCGCCGGACAGGGGCCGATCTGTCGGGGGAGAGGCGGCTGAGCGGGCAGCGCTACGCGCTCGGAGCGCGGGTGTCGCTGTACAACTGGGCGGATCCGCTCAGGCCGGACCGGGACGCGACGTCGTTCGGGTACGTCCTTGGGGCCGGGTACCGGCCGGGTGAGTTCGCAGACTTCAAGCTCGAGTGGGAGCACGACATGAACCGGCTGGTGGGCCAGCGCTTCCGCGTCGTCGGCCTCGTGAACCTGCGGGTGGCGCCGTGAGCGAGGATCGCATGGACGCAAGACAGGACGGCCGGCGCGGCGCGCGGCGGGATGACCCGAGGCTCGTCCCGGGGTGGGTCGCCATCATCGCGTGCCTGGGCGCGCTGGCGCTCGCGATCGTGGGTCCCGAGGCCGCCGCCCAGCCGAAGCCGCCGGCGACGGCCGACGACGACAGCGCGGACGCGGCGGAGGACGCCGAGGAGGGCGACGCCGAGGAGGACGCCGAGGGAGAGAAGGGCGCCCATCCGCCGCCGGGCGGGTACAGGTCGGGCCTCCACCCGATGCCCGACGACGCCGAGGTGCCGCTGGCCTGGATGCCGCCCGGGACGAGCGCGACCCCGATCCCGAGCGACGAGATCTACCCCCCGCAGACGCTGACGATCCGCTTCAACCACAAGAAGCACGTCAAGGGGCTCAAGCAGACGTGCAAGTCGTGCCATGCAGGGGCCTACACGAGCGGCGCAGTGACCGACCGGCTGCTGCCGAGTCCGGCGCAGACCTGCGACAACTGCCACGACGTCGATCACTCCGACATCACCCAGGTGAAGGCGGGGACGAACGAGAACGGACAGTGCGTCTACTGCCACATCGGCGACGACGCGGGCAGCGGCGGAAAGGTGGCGCCGCTCGTGCTGCCGCACGCGAACCTCCGGTTCCCGCACCAGAAGCACGTGAGCCGGAACATCAAGTGCAGCCAGTGCCACGGCCGGGTCGACCGGCTCGAGCTCGCCACCCGCGAGCAGCTGCCGCGCATGGCAGGCTGCTTCTCGTGCCACAACATGAGCGGCGCAGCCCAGGGCGACGCGAAGAGCGACTGCGACGTCTGCCACCTGACGCGCCCCGACGGGCGGCTCATGACCGAGTTCGCCACGGGCGATCTGCTGCCGCCCCGGTGGCTGCACAACGCGGGACACACCCCCGACTGGCTCGAGCGGCACAAGCAGGTCGCCGCGAACGACAGCGCCTTCTGCGGGACATGCCACACCACGAACTACTGCACCGACTGCCATGACGGGAAGATCCGTCCGCGCGACGTTCACCCGAACGACTTCCTCTCGATGCACGCGCAGGCGGCCCGGCAGGACAATCCGCGCTGTGTGAGCTGCCATCAGGAGCAGACGTTCTGTGCTGACTGCCACCGCCGGACGGGCGTGGCGCGCGACGCGCCGAGCGCCGCTCGGCCCTCAGGGCGCCGCTTCCATCCCCCGCCGGCGGAGTGGACAACCGCGCCGCGCAGCGCGAAGCACCACGCCTGGGAAGCTGAGCGAAACCTGAATGCGTGCGTTTCCTGCCACACCGAGCGGGACTGCGCGACCTGCCACGCGACCCGCGGGGTCTCGGGCGGGCAAGGGCTGAACCCGCATCCGCTCGGGTTCGAGAGCAAGTGCAAGACCGCGTTCTCCCGGAACCCGCGCCCGTGCCTTGTGTGCCATCAGTCGAGCGACAGCTTCCTCCAGCGTTGCCAATGAAAAGTCAAAATCGGTCAGTATATTCCTTGCCCTGGCCTTCCGGCGACGGGTATAGCGAGGTGCGCGCGGCTTCCCTAACGATCGCCGCGAACGCCAAGGAGAACGGGCGTGAAGGAGCTGATCAAGTACCTGATCGACAACCTCTATCTCGATTTCCAGGGGGAAATCACGCTGGAGACAGTGCGGGGCTTCCTCCGCGAAGACGACGGACGGGAGGCTCGCCAACTTTTGTCGAAGCTCATCGAGGAGAAAGGGGTCGACGACATGCTGATCACGCTGGCCGACTGTCTCAAGGAGCACATTCAGAGCGGGGTGAACGAGAAGATCGTCCGCGAGCAGCTCTCGCTCTACGCCGAAAGCTGAGCAGGCCGGCCCGCGCGGCGCGCATCGCTTCCCTCCCCTTCTTCCTCCACATGGCCCTCGCGACGGCCGGCTGCGACGTGGGGGAAGCCTCCTACCAGCCGATCGACGCCCCCCCTGTCCACCTGATCGAGGCGCGGGCCACAACCGGCCTCGACCAGAACTACCAGCCCGTCCGCACCCCGCTCGATCCGAGCGGCGCCACCGAGGTGCTGTCGACCGCGAGCTTCGTGCTCAAGTTCGATCGCTTCCTGCTGCCCGGCTCGGTGAGCGGCGCGGTGGGGCCTGGGTCCCTGTGCGTCTCGGGCGATCTGGCCACGGAGGTCCGGACGTTCGCGGACTGCGTGAACCCGATCGCGCTGGCGCCGACGTACAACCCGGTCCAGCGCGAGGTCATCTTCCGTCAGGTCGAAGGCATGTCGGGCCTCCTCCCGGGGACCCGGTATGCGCTCACGGTCCTCGGGCCGGTGGACGAGGCGGCCCCGGCAGGCATCCGCGCGTTCGACGGCGTGCCCCTGGACGCCAACGTGCGCATCGAGTTCACCGTCGCGGCGACCAACCCGCCCCAGGCGATGCCGGAGCGCCAGCCGAGCGGCGACTTCTACTGCCAGCGAGACCTCGAGTGCATCGGGAGGGCGCCAGAGTGCCAGGACGATCCGGCCACTCCGGAGAACGCCCCGGTCGATCCGGAGTGCCACACCTGCGTGAAGGGCGCAGCGAGCCTCCTCTACGCCTGCGTGCAATGCCACAGCGGCGGGAACGCCGCCGCTGGGTTGAACCTGAGCGTGGCGGAGCGGAAATCGATCCAGGGGAAGGCGATTACGACGTACACGACGCCCGACCCGCTCTACGAGACCGCGATCGGGCACGCCGCGCACCAGACCCAGATGGGTGAGCGCGCGCACGTGGGGGAGGAGACCCCGCAGCGCTTCGGCAGGGCCATGCCGCTCATCGACCCGGGAAACCCGGGGAACAGCTACCTCCTCTACAAGATGATCGTCGGGCAGAGCGCGCTCGACCCCTCCTTGCCCGCCGACCAGGCCGAGAAGCTCCGGGAGGAGACGGAGCGGCTGCGCGCCGCGTTCGTGATGGGGATGCCCATGCCGCCCCCGAAGCCAGGCCCCTTGTTCTGGTTCCACCCCCAGACGGCGAACGACCCGAACGTCACGGTGTACGTGGACGGGATGGATATCCTGTCCGCGTGGATCCTCGACGGCGCCGAGCCGCGCGATTGCTCCGTCCCGCCCCCGCCCTGACCGCGCCCGCGCGCCGTCACATCACCCGATTCCGTCCGCCCTTCTTCGCATGGTAGAGCCGCTCGTCGGCGCGGCGGTAGAGCTCCATGGGCGAGACGGGCGCGTCCGGCGTGATGCCGGCGACCCCGAAGCTCGCGGTGACGGCGATCTCGCCGTCCTCGAAGCGGAACGGCGTGCGCTCCACGAGCGCGCGCAGCTTCTCGGCGACGACGCGCGCGCCGTCCACGGCGAGCTCCGGGACGAGCAGCGCGAACTCCTCGCCGCCGACGCGCGCGAGGACGTCGTCGCGGCGGACGTTCGCGGCGGCGAGCGCGGCCATCTGACGGAGCACGGCGTCGCCCGTGAGGTGCCCCCGGGTGTCGTTGATGCTCTTGAAGTGATCGATGTCGAACATGATGAGCGCGAGGTGGCGATGGTAACGGCACGCGCGCGACACCTCCCGCTCGAGCGCGACCTCGAAGGAGCGCTTGTTGTGGACCTGCGTCAGCCCGTCGAAGGTCATCAGGCGGTAGATCTCTTCGTGGTACGAGAGCTCGACGTTCCCCCCCTGGATGAACTTGAAGATCGTCCGGCCGATCTTGACCTGATCGCCGTCCTTGAGGACGCGCTCGTCGATCGAGACGTCATTCACGTAGGTGCCGTTGGTCGAGCCGAGATCGCGGACGACGTAGCCCATCCCGTTCCAGGAGATGCGCGCGTGGCGGCGGCTGACCGCCTCGTCGTCGAGCGGGATATCGGTCTGTATGGCACGCCCGCACTCGATCGCCCCGGTGCCGAGCGCGATGCGGCGCCCGAGCTCCGTGCCGTAGATCACGACCAGGCACGCGGTGCCAGGCTCCACCGGAAGCGCCGGCGGGGCGATGGACGTGCAGGTGACGAGCGTCTGCCGGTGATCGTTCTCTTGCTTCGCCACGCGGGAGGACCCAAGTACACCAGAGCCGGCGTTCCGGGGCAACGCACGTCGCGCGTCGGACATGGTAGGCTTCAACCATGAAACGCTGCGGTTTCGCGCAGATGTGTGTGGCCGCCACGGCGGCCGCCGCGCTCTCCGCTCCCTTGAGCGGGTGTGGTCAGAGCGCGCCCCCGATCGACGAGAGCGACGCCTCGCCGCCGGGGCCCGAGATCGTCTCGCGCTTCCCGGACGCCCCGCCCCTCCCGGGCGAGGCCGAGTGCAAGGTCGTCGTGCAGACGGGGATCCGCGTGACCTCCGCGCAGCACATGCCCGCGTGCACGCCCGTCCAGTACGAGACAAACCCGCCGAGCGGCGGAGATCACTGGGGCCTCTGGGCCGAGTACAAGCGCTACGAGGCCGAGGTCCCGCGGGAGCTCTACGTGCACAACCTCGAGCACGGCGCGATCGTCCTCGCCTACCGGTGCCCGTCGTCGGGCTGCGCGGAGGTGGAGGCGATGCTCGACGAGGTGCGGACCGAGGCCGCCTCGGATCCGAGATGCCTCACGCTGCCCGGAGGGCCCGAGGCGCGCCTCGTGATGACGCCCGACAGCGCGCTGGACACCCCCGTCGCCGCCGCGGCCTGGGGCGCCACGTACACCGCGACGTGCCTCGACAAGCCGTCGCTCGCGCGCTTCGTGGCAGACCACTACGGCAAGGGTCCGGAAGACACCTGCAGCAACGCGTCGGCCGTCGACGTCGATCTGCCGGACGGCGGCGCGCCGAGCTGCGGTGACGTGCCGCCCAAGGAGGGCGCGGGCGACACGCCCGACGCAGCCGGCGGCGGCCCGCCGGAACCGTAACCCGGTTGACAGGTGGCCCGCAGCCCGGGAGCATTCCTGGAATGAGCGAGCCGTCGACCGTGACACCTCGGTTGGCAGAGCGCTTCCGGCTGCTGGATGTCGCGGGGTCGGGCGGGTCGGCCGAGGTCTGGAGGGCGGTCGATCAGGAGCGCGGCGGCATGGTGGCGCTCAAGATCGAGCGACGCGACCGCGGCGCGTCCGGGGAGGAGCGCGCGGCCGCGCTGCGGGCGCTCGCCCGCGAGGCGTTGCACGCGGCGCTCGCGCTCTCGCCGCGGCTGCCGGAGCTCGTCGATGTCGGGTGGCTGTCGGCGCGCGCCGGCGTCGCGCGCGTCGAGGGCGCCCCCGGCGAGGAGCGGCGCGCGTTCGTGGCGATGCGCTGGATCGAGGGGCGCGCCGTCGCCGAGGCCGTACGCGAGCTGCCTCCGGGCGAGCGCGCGGCGCTGGCGCTCGCCGTCGCGCGCGACGCGGGCGAGGCGCTCGGCGACCTGCACGGCATCGGCCTGGCCCACGGGGATCTCAAGCCGGAGAACCTGATCCTGACGCCGGAGGGGCGGCTCGGGGTGATCGACCTGGGGCTCGCCTGCTCGATCCACGAGACCGCCGTGGAAGGGGCGACGCTCAGGTACCTCGCGCGCCGCGACGCGGAGCTCGGAGACGCGCGGGCGAGGGACCTGCTCGCGCTGGGGACGCTGCTCGCCGAGATCGCGCTCCCCGGCGTGGGGGCCGCGGACGATCCCATCGGGGCGGCGCGCGCCGCGGTGGCCGCGGAGAGCGCGGCCGGGCCCACGCTCGACGCGATCTGCAGGGCCCTCCTGTCGCCCTGCCCCACGGCGCGGCCGTCCTCGGCGTGGGTCACCGAGTCGGCCCGCGCCGCGCTCGCCGGCGCGCGGCCGGCGCGCGATCCGCTCGCCGGGAGATCGGCGCGGCGCGCGGGCGACGATCCCGGGGCGCCGGGCGCGGAGCGCGATCGGCAGGACCGCGACGCGCGCCGCGTGCGCGCCGCCTACCTGCGCCTGCGGCGACACGAGCTCGAGACGGCGCCCGGGGTGCGCGACGACGTGGCCTCCTGGCTCGCGGACGCGTTCGCGGTGGTCCAGCGGGCGCGCGCGCTCTCCAGCGCGGAGCCCGGCGCGGGCGACGGCACGGCGCGCGCGGGCTCGCCGCAGGGCGAGGCGGCGTGGCTGGGGCGGCTCGGCCCGGACCGCGTCGCGCGGTGGCTCACCGCGCTCGTGGGGACGAGCGCCGCGGCGTGGCCCATGAAGGCCGTCGCGTCGGCGCCGGAGCGCACGATC
>JAICEP010000171.1 GCA_025924095.1 Sorangium sp. | reverse complement strand
GCGGTGCGCCGAGACGACGCGCACCTCGTGCGGGATGCCGAGCTGCGTGAGCAGCTCGCTCGTCACGGCGAGGTGCTCGTAGTCGCTCTTGCCCCCCATGATCACGCCGACCCAGGGCCTCTCGGTCGAGCTCGCTCCCATGTCCGTCGGGGCCCGGCCCTCGCCGGCCCCTCGCTGCGCCATCGTGCTCATCGTTCCACCGATCGCCGAGTCATCGATCCATCCATCCATCCACCGAGGCGCGGTGCCCCGGTCAGCGCGTGAGCTGCTCCAGCAGGCTCAGGCTCTCGCGCTCCTCCTCGCCGATCTCGCCGTCGGACGAGATCATCTCGCGCGCGGCCGCCAGGAAGAGCTGCCGGTGCGCGCGGGGGATCTGCATCGGATCGACGTCGTCGGCCACGGGCGGCACATCGAGCCAGCTGCGCACCTCCTTGGCCTCCTCCTCGTCGAGCTGGAGCCGCAGGATCATCTTGCGCACGAACTCGCGCTCCTGCTCGCGCACCTGGAGGTCGGCCCAGGCGAACGAACAGATGAACCGCATCAGCTGGAGGCGTTCTTGCCGAGTGAGCTTGTCGAGCATGGGCGAAGACTCTAGCCCGGATCAGCCGGCGTTCTGTGTGGAAATCGGCTCGCGGTCCGCCGTAAGGGGATCCCCGGCGCGGCTCAGCGGCTCCGCGGCTCGGCGGCGCTGGCGGCCCGCCCGCTGGTCGCGGCTCAGCGGTACGGGCGAGCGACGCGCGGACCGCGCAGGAGCGCCGAGAGGTGCAGCTGCGCGTCGAGCAGGTCGCGCAGGGTGGCGGGGTCCTCGAGCGGGGCCGGCACCGTGATCACGATGGCGTGCGGGGCGATGCGCAGCGCGTGCGTGCGGGCCCGCAGGCGCCTCACCGCCTCGCGCGCCCGGGGCGAGGCCGCGCGCAGCTGCTCGGGGTCGTCGGGATCGAGCGCCGCATCCAGGGGCGGATCGAGCACCAGCGTGACCTCGGAGCGCTCGGGGTGCGGGCCTCGCTCGAAGCACGTGTCGATGTGGAACGTGGCGCCGTCGAGCTGCGCGTCGCGGATGCGCATGCGGCCCACCTCGAAGCGGCCGTGGACCTCGGCCGCGAACTGCTCCCAGGCCGGGCGCATCGCCGCCATGGGCGTGGGCGGCGGGATGCGCGCGGACGCGGCGCGGATCTCGACCGCCAGCGCGGCGAGGTGCTCCAGGAACGCGCCGAGCCAGGGCTGGTCGTGGCCGGGCGTGCGGGACCGGACCGACACGTGCTCGTCGTCGAGCCGGACATCGTCGAAGGCGAGCAGCGCCCGGCGCAGCGGCCCCGCGACGACGGCGCGAACCTGGCCGGGGTCGCGCCCGCGCACGCGGTAGCGGCGGCCGAAGCCCTCGTCGTCCTCGGACGCGAGCGCGAGCAGAAAGCGCTTCACGCCGACCTCCAGATCGAGCCCCCACGACGGCCAGCGCAGCTCGCCGACGATCGCGCCGCTCGACGAGGAGCCCGCGTCGATCCACACGGACGCCGCGCAGCCGGCGAGCACGCCCGAGAGGCGCAGCTCCAGCGGGTCGAGCGACAGGCCGTGGCGCGCGCCGACCGTGCCCCAGACCCCGCGCCACCGCCCCGAGCCGATCTGCCGGCGCATCGCGCCGAGGCCGGGCGGCCGATCGAAGACGCCGAGCACGAGCGGCGTCGTGTGGACGATGCCGTCCGAGCGCGCGAGCTCGACGCGCACCTCGAGCCCCCAGAGGAGGGCGACCCACCCGGCGTCGAACGACGGCGCGACGGACCGGGGGATCCGGAACCGGAAGGGCAGCTCCCGCCCCTCGTCGCGGCTGTCCGCGCGGCGGAAGGCGGTGAAGCGGTGCGCCTCGGTCGCGCGGTTCGACGCGGCGGGGTCGACGCTGAGGAGCCGCTCGACGCCGACCAGCGAGATCTCGATCCCGCGCACGCTGCGGCCCTGCACGTTGCCGAGGGCCACCGCCCCCGAGATCTCGTCGCCCGGCGCGAAGACCTGATCGTCGAGCGAGACCTCGATGAAGGGGCTGTCGCCGCGCGCCGTGGTGCCGGCGACCGGCGACCGGGCCGGGCGCGTGACGGGGCACGGCGTGACGAGCACCTCGTACGACTCCTGGACGTCGAGCCACCACGGGATCGCGATGGAGAGCGTGATGCCGTAGCGGATCTCGGCGCGCGTGCCGAGGTACGAGCAGGGCGCGTCGGCCGGGAGCGGGAAGCTCGCGCGGTAGCGTTGCTCGCCCTCCGGGAGCGTCGTCTCCCCCGCGAGGCGGGCGACGAGCGAGAGGAAGTGGGGCGGCACGAGGACGCGCTCCTCGACGCGGGCGACCTGCATGCCCTCCAGGTGGAGCTCGATCGAGTCGACCGGCGTCCTCCCGCGGCTGCGGAGCACGAGCTCGACCTGGACGACGTCGCCCGGGTGGACGGTCCTGGACATCCGGAGCTCGACGTCGGGTCGGCTGCGCATGGAGAGCGGCTCAGCGCGGCGGGCGCGGGCTCACTTCACGAGCGGCGCCGGGACGGCGAGGCGGAGCGGCCCTCGGGGAGCGCCGCGCTCGAAGACCTCACCGCGCCGGTCGGCGACGCCGAGGCGCATGAGGCCGTCCGCGCGCACGAGCGCGAAGGGGGCGCGCGGGACCGGCGCGTCGCGGGCCGAGCCGCCCCGGCCCGCGTCGAACGGGACGACGAAGACCGCGACGTCCTCGGCGCCCGAGGGGAGCGCGCGGGGCGGGGCGGCGTGGGCGCAGCGCACCGCGACCGAGGCGTTCCTGTCCTCGCCGGCGCAGCGGGCGAGCGCGCGGCGATCGGCGTCGGCGCCGCCCTGCGCGAGGTGGTCGGCGGCGGCGAGGCGGACCGCCTCGGCGGGGTCGCGCGCGAGCAGGTCCCGGGCCGCGGCGCCGTCGCAGCGCGCCCGGGCGACCGTGAGGCCGGCGAGCGCGTTGGCGCGCACGTAGGGGCGCGCGTCGGCGAGCGCCCCGCAGAGCGCCGCGGCCGCGCGGGCGGGCTGGCCGGCGCGGCCCGCGATGCGCCCGATCGCGCCCGCCGCGTTGCCCGCCACGGCGGCGTCGGGGTCCTTGAGGAGCGGCTGGAGCAGCGGCAGCGCGGCGCTGTCGTCCCCCACCGCGCCGAGCGACCAGACGGCGTTGGCGCGGACGCCCGGATCCGGATCGCCCGCGAGCTTGCGGAGCGCGGCGGCGGCCTCCGGGTGCCCGGCGAGCGCCTCGGCGATCTTGCGGCGGTCGTCGATGGGCGCCGCCGAGGCCATCCGCGCGAGCGCGGCGCCCGCGGCCTGCCCGGGCATGCGGCCGAGCCCTTCCAGCAACGCGTCGCGCGCGGCGTCCGGGGCGCTCGCGATCGCCGCCGCGACGTCGTGGGCGAGGCCCTTGCCGCTGCCGTCCTTCGGGTCGTCCGCCACGCGCGACAGCGCGCCCGAGAGGGCGATGCCGAGGGCGCCTCGGTCCTGCTCGGCGGCGACGGTGAGGCGCTCGAGCAGCGCGCGCGCGATCGTGGGGCCGGCGACGCGGGAGAGCGCGACCGCTGCCCGGAGGCGCACGTCGGCCGACTCGTCGTCGAGCGCCTCGAGCAGCGCGGCGTCCACGGCGGCGCCGAGCTTCCCGGCGGCGCGCGCCGCGCCGAGCGCCTCGATCACGGCGAGGCGGAGCGGCGCGGAGCGGGCCTTCGCGAGCGGCAGCAGCACCTCCTGCGCGCGCGGCGAGCCGGTGCGCCCGAGGAGCTGGACGAGGGCGAGCTTCTCGTCGGGCGGGGTCGCCGGGTCGACAAGCAGGGCGCGCGCGGGGTCGACGGCGCGCCCGTCGGGCCGCGCGGGATCGAGCAGCGCGGTCGCGGCGCGGATCGCCTCGCGGCGGACCGAGGGGTCGACGTCGCCGAGCAGCTCGAGCACGCTGGGCAGCGCCGCGGGGTCGCCGAGCGCCCCGAGGGCGCGGAGCCCGTGCCGGAGCGGGACGACGCCCCGCTGCATCCCCCGGACGATCGCGGGCAGCCCTTCCCTGGCCTTGAGCTCACCGAGCACGAGGGCGGCGCCCGCGGCGGTGTTGGCCGACGGCGCGGCCGCGAGCGCGGCGACGAGCGCGGGGAGGGCGGGGCCCTTCGGAGCGCTCGCCGCGCCGCCGGGCGGGGCCGCCGGCGCGGGGGCCGCTGCCGGCGCGAGGGCCGCAGCCGGCGCGGGCGTCACCGCCGGCTTCCCGGCGCTGACGAGGGCGTCGCGGACCGCGGACCGCGGCGCCGCGGGGTCGTCCTTCGCGAGCGCCGCGAGCAGCACCTTCACCGCCGCGTCGGAGCCGATGCGGCCGAGCGCCCGGAGCGCCGCCTCCCGCACGTCGTTGCTCGAGGTGCCGCTGTCGGTCGGGCGCGCTCCGAGGAACGCGCTCGTGCCTGCCGGCGACGCCTCGACGAGATCGGCGATCGCGGACGTCGCCTCGTCCGAGCGCAGCCGGCCGAGGGCGCTCACCGCCTCGACGCGGACGTCCTGGGATGCGTCCTGGAGCGCGAGGATGAGCGCGCTGACGGCCCGCGCGTCGCCGAGCTCTCCGAGCGCCCGCGCCGTGGCCCGGCGGACCTCCGGGACCGAGTCCTGCACCTTGCCGATGAGCGGCACGACGGCGCGCGTGTCGCCGATCCGGCCGAGCGCGCGCACGACCTCCGCGCGCACCTCCGGCGCGGTGTCGTCGAGGTGGCCGAGCAGCGGCGAGACGGCGTCCGGGAGCCCCGCCGCGCCCATGGCGGCGGCGGCGGCGAGGCGGACGTGCGGGTCGGGATCGCCGAGCACCCGGCCGAGGGCGACGACGGATCGATCGGTGGGCGCCGCGCGGATGACGTCGCAGGCCGCGAGCCGCAGGCGCGCGTCGCCCTCGCCGAGCCACTCGATCACGAGGTCTCCTGCGCGCGGCATCCGGAAGCGCACGGCCGCCCCGGCGAGGGCCAGCCGCACCTCGACGTCCGGATCGCTCATGCCCTTCTGGATCAGCCCGATCGCCGTCTCCGGGGCGAGCTCGCCGATGCGGGTGGCGGCGAGGCGCCGCTCCGAGACGTCGCCCGACGTGAGCGCGCGCGCGATCTGCTCCGGCACGTTGGGCCAGAGGAACGCGGCGGCCTCCCCCGGCGCGAGCGCGGCGGCCGAGGCGGCGACGACGAGCAGGACCTGCGGGAGCCGACGCAGCGGAGAGACGGTACGGCGCACGACCCGAGCGTAATACAGCGAGCGCGGCCGCGTCATGGCCGTTCCAGGCGGCTCGAGCGCCGAGGGCGAGGCGCCGGGCGGGCGGGTGCGCTGGCGGGAGGGCACGGGTGCGCTGGAGGGAGGGCGTTTCCGCGCCCCAGGGAGCGCCGCCCTCCCCGGGAGCGCTCCCGGAACCGTCCTCGCCGTGCAACAGTCCACCGAGGTGCCCACATGACCCCCTTTTCCGTTCTCGACCTGGCTCCGATCGTTCAAGGCGGAGATGCCGCCCAGGCCTTCCGCAACACGCTCGACCTCGCCCGCCACGCCGAGCGGCTCGGCTACCACCGCTACTGGCTGGCCGAGCACCACAACATGGGCGGCGTGGCCAGCGCCGCGACCTCGGTCGTGATCGCGCACGTGGCCGGCGGCACCTCGACGATCCGCGTCGGCGCGGGCGGGATCATGCTGCCGAACCATGCGCCGCTCATGATCGCCGAGCAGTTCGGCACGCTGGCGTCGCTCTTTCCAGGGCGCATCGATCTGGGCCTCGGGCGGGCTCCCGGGTCCGACCCGGCGACCGCCCGCGCGCTAAGGCGTAACCTGTCCGGAGACGTCGACAGCTTCCCTCAGGACGTCCTGGAGCTGATGGGCTACTTCCGCCCGGCGGAGCCTGGCCAGCTGGTTCAGGCCGTGCCAGGCGCGGGCCTGAACGTGCCGATCTGGATCCTCGGCTCCAGCCTCTTCGGCGCGCAGCTCGCTGCGGCGCTGGGCCTCCCTTACGCCTTCGCCTCCCACTTCGCGCCGGGCCAGATGGCGCAGGCGATCGCGCTGTACCGCCGGGAGTTCCGCCCCTCGGATCAGCTCGCGCAGCCGGTTGTCATGCTGGGGGTCAACGTGTTCGCCGCCGACACCGACGAGGAGGGCCGACGGCTGGGGACCTCGCTTCAGCAGGCCTTCGTCAACCTGCGCCGCGGCCGCCCGGGGCCCCTGCCGCCGCCGGTCGACGACTTCGAGCGCCAGCTGAGCCCGCTGGACCGCGCCGGCCTCGATCAGATGCTGGCCTGCACGATCGCGGGCTCGCCCGAGGCCGTGCGGCGGGGGCTCGGCGCCTTCATCGCCCGCACCGGCGCCGACGAGCTCATGGTGAGCTCACCGATCTTCGATCATGCGGCGCGCGTGCGCTCGCTCGAGCTCACCGCGCAGGCGCGCGACGAGCTCGCCCGGGCCGGGTGAAGCCCCTCGCCGGCCGCGCGGACTCGTGCTGGGTTCGACGCCTCACCCCGGGTCGATCCGATAGATACGCCCCGTGTTGAACATCACCACATAGATCTCCCCGGCGGCGTCCTCGCCGAACGAGGCCGGGAGACCGTTCGGGCTCAACGCGGTGGTGAGCTCGGCGCGATCGGTCGCGGCCTTGCCGTCCCACACGAAGGAGAAGAAGCGCCCTGTCACGTAATCGGCATACAGATAGCGGCCGCGCAGGCACGGGATCTTCGCCCCGCGATAGACGTAGCCGCCGACGATCGAGCCCGCCTCGCTGCGGGGGTGCTCGACCGCGGGCGGGACCCCGCGCGGCTTGCACGCCGCGCCCGGTGGATAGCAATGGGCGCCCTCCATCGCTTCCCAGCCGTAATCGTTCCTGCCCTGGCCAGGGCGCTCCACAAGGATCTCCTCCCAGCTCTTCTGACCGACATCGCCGATGTACAGATCCCCCGTGAGCCGGTCGAAGCTGAACCGCCACGGGTTCCGGAGCCCGTAATCCCAGATCATCGGATCGCCGCTGGTCATGTTGCCCGCCGGCGCTTTCCCCGGCTGATCGACGTCGATCCGGAGGATCTTGCCGAGCTTCGAGGTGAGATCGGCCGCCGGGCTCGGCGATCGCGCGGAGTCGCCGATGGCGGCGTAGAGGTGGCCGTCCTTGCCGAAGGCCAGCATGCCGCCGACATGGTTCCAGGCGCCGTGCTTCACGTCGACGAGCGACCGGACCGGCTCGGGATGGGCGGCGCCTTCGCCCTGCGCCCCGCGCTTCCACTCCTCGATCACCACGTTGCCGCGCGGGGCCGACGAGTAATGAAGCCAGAAGCGCCCGTTCCTCGCGTAGTCCGGGTGGAAGGCGAGCCCGAGCAGGCCGCCCTCCGCGTTCGGCGCCGGAAAGAACACGCGCGATCGCACGTCGAGGAAGGGCGCCGGCTGGACCGCGCCGTCCTTGACGAGCCGGAGGATCCCCGGCTTCTCGAGCACCACGAGGCGCGCCGGATCGCCGGGCGGCGCGGCGACATACGTCGGCTGGTCGAACCCGCTCGCCACCAGCGTGAGCTTCAGCGGCGGGACGCCGCCACACTTTGCCGGACGAGCGAGCTCCGCCGCGTTCGCCGGCGGCGGCGCAGGCGCGCCTTCCGCGGCGGGCGCGCCCTTCGTGGCGGCCGCCTCCGCCCCGGCGGGCGCCGGACCGGGGGGCGCCGCGCCCGCCTGCGCCGGCGGCGGGGCCGCGTTCCCTGCCGCGGCCTGGCCGGCGGCGCCGCCCTCGCGAGGCCCTTCGGGCGGCCCCGCGACCTGCACACGCCTGTCGCAGGCGGCTACACTGCCCGCGAGCAGGAGGCACAAGGCGGCCCGATGGAACGCGCACGCTCTCGTCACACAGGCAGCGCGCCCCGCGGCGCGGCGGTGGATCGGTCTCTCGGACAAGCGGACACCTCCGTCTCCACCTTCATCATGACCGGCCATCCATGGCAAGCCGTGGTCGCGTCGCTGCTGCTCGCGAGCTGCGGCGGTTGCAGCGCGCAGGAGACGCCCCGGGCCGATCGCCTCCCCGCGCCCGACCGGCTCGGCGCACACGCCGGAACGGCCGCGCACGGCGCCGGAGCGACCGCGCGCGGCGCCCGAGCGGACGAGCGCCCAGCCGCGAGCGCGCCCGCCGCGCCCCGGGATCCGCCGCCCTGCAAGGACGGGGACGAGGATCCTCACGATCTCCGCTGCACCGGCCTCTACAGCGACTTCGGCGCGCGCTCGCTCGCGGAGGGGGTCCGCGAGTTCAGGCCGGCGTTCGAGCTCTGGAGCGACGGCGCCGAGAAGACGCGCTGGATCTACCTCCCTCCGGGCTCGACCCTCGATGTCTCCAGGATGAACGACTGGATTTTCCCTGTCGGCACCAGGCTGTGGAAGGAGTTCCGGGACCCCGCCTCCGGCGCGAACCGCCGCATCGAGACGAGGCTCCTCTGGAAGACCGCGGAGGATCGCTGGACGCGCGCCACCTATGTCTGGTCGGAGGACGGCGCGAGCGCGCTGCAGGTGAAGGCCGGTGTTCCCCGCGTGCCCGGCGCGGACGGCTATGCGATCCCGGCGCAGGTCGACTGCATCCGCTGCCACGCGGGCAAGACCGATAACCCGCTCGGCTTCGAGGCCATCCAGCTCGCCGCGCGGGGAGCAGGCGGGCTGACGTACGCCGAGCTGCTCCAGCGCGGCCTGCTCTCGACGACGTCCGGCGGCCCGCTGCCCAGCGCGGCCGCGCTCGAGGTGCCCGGGACCGAGACGGAGCGGCGCGCGCTCGGTCTGCTCCACGCGAACTGCGGTGTCTCGTGCCACCATCCGTTCGGCGTCGCCACGCACTTCGAGATGCGCCTCGACATCGATGCTACCGGCCAGGTGGGCGATGTGCGCGGCACGCGCGTCTACAAGACGGCGATCAACCAGCCAGCGAAGCTCCGCCCGTCCGGGGCGCCGCCGGAAGCACGCTATTACCGGCTGAGGCCCCGCGATCCGGATCGCAGCACGCTGCTCCGCGCCATGTCCCGGCGCGACGCGCCCGGCGCAACGCCCGAGCAGATGCCGCCGCTCGCGACCCGCCGCGTCGACGAGGAGGCCGTCGCAGCGGTCCGCGCCTGGATCGAGGCGATGACCCCCGCCGCCGGCTACCCGCCCGCCGCGCCCTGACAGGCCGCGCGCTGCAAGGGTCGGCGCAGGCCCCGGGTGGCTGCCCGCAACCGGAAGCCCTATCCTCCCGCCATGCCGCCCGCCGCTCTGAAGAAGGCGCCCGCCACGGTCGCCGACCTCCTCGCCATCCCGGAGCCCGAGCGCTTCCACGAGATCATCGATGGCGACCTCGTGCGCAAGGCGATGCCCAGCCCGCGTCACGGCAGCTCGCAGGCGCGCCTCACCATCCGGCTCGGCGGCCCGTACGATCGCCGCCCCGGCGGACCGTGGCCCGGCGGATGGCGCTTCCTGACCGAGACCGAGGTGCAGTTCGAGATCCGCGAGGTCTACCGCCCGGATATCGCCGGTTGGCGCCGGGAGCGGCTGCCCGAGCTCCCCAGGGAAAGTCCCATCCTGGTGCGACCGGACTGGGTCTGCGAGATCCTCTCGCCCTCCAACGAACGCAACGACGTCGTGAAGAAGATGCGCGCTTACAGGCGCTCGGGCGTACCCCATTATTGGCTCATCGATCCGGTCGCCGAGACGCTCATCGTCTATCGCTGGACGGAGGACGGCTATCTCCTGGTCCTGGACGCTCAGGGTGAGGAGCGCATCCACGCCGAGCCCTTCGAGGCCGTCGAGTTCTCGGTGCATGGCCTGCTCGACGGCGACGACGACGCCTGACGAACACGGACGAGCGTCCAGCCTGACCCCTGCGGAGCCCCTGCCGCGCGCGGTCGCCAGCCGTCTCCCGGCCGCCCGGCCGGCGCCGTCCGAGGCGCCGGCCCGAAGGGCGGGCCGGAAGCCGCTGAAGGGGGCGCGCCGGAAACGCCCTCGCCCGCGCGCCGGGCCGTGGTGATCGCGGCCGCCGGGCTTCATGCTCCCGGCGGTCGCAGCGCCCCGCGGCCTCGGCCGACGCCGCGCTCGCCGCGCGCACGGCACCGGCGGATGCCCCGCCCCTGCCCGAGGAGCGCCCACGACCACGACCGGGGGGAACACGTCACGTGAAGCAGCCGAAAGAGATCAAGAAGGCAGAGGGCAAGCTCGGGGTCCTGCTGCCGGGGCTGGGCGCCGTCTCCACGACGACCATCGCCGGCACCCTGCTCGCGCGGCGCGGGCTCGCGGCGCCGATCGGGTCGCTCACGCAGATGGGCACGATCCGGCTCGGCCGGCGCACCGACCACCGCGCGCCCAGGATCAAGGATTTCCTGCCGCTCGCGACGCTCGATCAGCTCGTGTTCGGCGCGTGGGACATCTTCCCCGACAACGCCTACGAGGCGGCGCGCCACGCGGACGTGCTGGAGCGCCGCCACCTCGACGCCGTCCGCGAGGAGCTGGAGCGCATCCGGCCGATGCCCGCCGCGTTCTACCCGCAGTACGTGCGGCGCCTCCACGGCACCCATGTGAAGAAGGCCGCGAGCAAGGCCGAGATGGTGGAGCAGCTCCGGGAAGATCTCCGCGCCTTCCTGCGCGACAGCGGCGCGGCGCGCGCCGTCGCCGTCTGGTGCGGCTCGACCGAGGTCCACATCGCACCTGCGGAGGTCCACCAGTCGATCGCGCGCTTCGAGGCAGGGCTCGCCGAGGACCACCCGGCGATCTCGAGCTCCCAGCTCTACGCCTGGGCCTGCCTGAAGGAGCGCATCCCGTTCGCGAACGGCGCCCCGAACCTGACCGTCGACTTCCCGGCCGCGTGGGAGCTCGCGCGGAAGCAGGAGGTCCCCATCGCCGGCAAGGACTTCAAGACCGGCCAGACCCTGATGAAGACGGTGATCGCCCCGGGGCTCAAGGCGAGGATGCTCGGCGTCACGGGGTGGTTCTCGACGAACATCCTCGGCAACCGCGACGGCGAGGTGCTCGACGACCCGGAGTCGTTCCGATCGAAGGAGGTCTCGAAGCTCGGGGTGCTCGAGCACATCCTCCAGCCGCACGTCCATGGCGAGCTCTACGGCAAGCTCTTCCACAAGGTGCGGATCGAGTACTACCCTCCTCGTGGCGACGCCAAGGAGGGCTGGGACAACATCGATCTCGTCGGCTGGCTCGGCTACCCGATGCAGATGAAGATCAACTTCCTCTGCCGCGACTCGATCCTGGCCGCGCCGATCGTGCTCGACCTCTCGCTCCTCCTGGATCTCGCGCAGCGCGCCGGGCTGCGCGGCACGCAGGAGTGGCTGAGCTTCTACTGGAAGAGCCCGATGACCGCGCCGGCCCTGTACCCGGAGCACGACCTCTTCATCCAGTCGATGAAGCTCAAGAACACGCTCCGATGGATGATGGGCGAAGAGCTCATCACCCACCTCGGTCACGAGTACTACGACTGAGCGGCCCCGCTGCTCGCTGACTCGAACGCCCGCGTGGC
>JAICEP010000170.1 GCA_025924095.1 Sorangium sp. | reverse complement strand
GTGGGGCCTCGGCTCGTGGACGCGACCCCGTGGGGGCCTCGGCTCGTGGACGCGACCCCGGTCTCGCACCGCACGGTGTCATCTCGAGAGGCAGGATGATGAACAAGCTCGCTCGCATCGCATCAATGTTCGCCGCGCTCGCCGCCCTCACGGCGGTCGCCGCCCCGGCCGCCGCCGCTGCCGAGGAGACCACCGCGGCGACCGCGAAGGCGCCGCGTCATGGCCGGGGCAAGGGCGCCCCCCGGTTCCCGCAGGACGCTGCCAGGTTCAGCAAGCGGGTCGACGAGAAGATCGCGAAGCAGCGCGCGAAGGCCGAGGCGAAGATGGAGAAGCGCGGCGTCCCGGCCGCGCGCCGCGCCGAGGTCCGGAAGGCGCTCGACGACGTCCAGGCCAAGGTGCGCGCGGCCGTGGACAGGGCCGCCAAGGACGGCGTGATCACCCAGGAAGAGGCGAAGCAGGTCCGGAAGCTGGCGCGCGAGGCGCGCAAGGCGATCGGGCAGCAGCTCGGGCTGGAGAAGAAGCCGAAGCGCGAGAAGGGCACGAAGCGGCCCGCCGGGGTCCAGATCCTGTAGCGCCACCGAGGGCGGGAGACCTGGACGTCGCGTCGGCCGGCGGCGTGCCGCCACCGGGTCAGACCGCGGCGCGCGGCCGGGCCAGCGTGTCCCAGGCGGCCATGGCGCAGTCGACGATCGTCTCCAGGGCCTCGCGCGAGGCGCCGTCGCGGGCCTGGATGGAGAGGCCCTGGAGCACCGTGGTGTAGAAGGCGGCGAGCGCCGTCGTGTCGGTGTCCGCCGGCAGATCGCCCTCGGCGACGCCGCGATCCAGCCTGCTGCGGAGCTCGTCGAGCGCCCCCCTCCGACAGGAGGCGAGGTGGCGGCGCACGCCCTCGCTCTCCGGCGTGCCGAGCGTCGCGGCGAGCACGATCATGCAGCCGCTCGGCTTCTGCGGGTGCGCGTACGCCTCCACGTTGCTGCGCAGCATCG
Source organism: Sorangium sp. (assembly GCA_025924095.1). Classification (GTDB taxonomy): domain Bacteria; phylum Myxococcota_A; class Polyangia; order Polyangiales; family Polyangiaceae; genus Sorangium. The sequence continues at coordinate 10,469 of JAICEP010000170.1, read as the reverse complement.
CCTCGACCGCCCTGCGCGCCGTCGGCTCCTCGCGGAACGCGCGGCTCGCCGCGGCGCCCTCGACCTCGTTGTAGAGCGCCACCGCCTCGCGAAACAGCGCCTCCTTGCAGCCGAAGGCGGCGTAAAGGCTCGGCGAGCTGATGCCCATCGCGGCCGTGAGATCGCTGAGCGACGTGCCCTCGTAGCCGCGCTCCCAGAACACCTCCATCGCCCGCCGCAAGGCGGCGGCCCGATCGAAACCGCGCGGGCGCCCCCGTCTGGCCATCACGCGGACCTTTCTGTGCCGATCGATAAATAAATCCGTTGACGTCCGCTCACCCGGCGACGTATACGTTGTGTGCTGATCGACACAGAAATGAGGTAGACATGCTGGAGCTTGCTGGCAAGGTGGCGCTTGTGACCGGAGGCAGCCGCGGAATTGGCGCGGCGATCGTCAAGCGGCTGGCGCGGGACGGGGCGGATGTGGCGTTGACGTACGTGAGCGCTGCGGACGGAGGGCGCGGGGCGCTCGCCGCGGTCGATGCGGCGGGTCGCCGGGGGCTGGCGATCGCGGCGGACAGCGCGGATCCGGCGCAGGTCGCTCGCGCCGTCGAGCGGACGGTGGCCGAGCTCGGGCGGCTCGACATCCTCGTCAACAACGCTGGCATCGCGCTCATGGGGCCGCTCGATGCCGTGACGCTCGAGCAGGTGGATCGGACGCTGGCGATCCATGTGCGGGCGGTCTTCATCGCCTCCCAGGCTGCGGCGCGGACGATGGGGGCGGGCGGGCGGATCATCAGCATCGGCAGCTGCCTTGCCGATCGGGTGCCGGGGCCGGGCACCACCCTGTATTCGATGAGCAAGGCGGCGCTGGTGGGCCTCACCAAGGGCCTTGCCCGCGATCTCGGGTCGCGCGGCATCACCGCCAACCTCGTCCAGCCGGGTCCGATCGACACGGACATGAACCCGGCCGACGGCCCAGGCGCGGACCAGCAGCGGAGCCTGCTCGCCATCGGCCAATACGGCACCGCGGACGATATCGCTGCCACGGTCGCTCACCTCGCCGGGGAGAGCGGGCGCTTCATCACGGGCGCGACGATCGCCGTCGACGGCGGCTTCGCCGCCTGAGACCGCCGTGGCCTGGGCTCTGCTCGGGCCGCACGGCGACTGGGCCTCGGCGGAGTTCGCGCGCGCCGGCGTCCCGCACCATGAGCTGCCACAGCGGTTCGTGCTCCTCGACCGGGATGCCATCCTCATTGGCGAGCCGAACGCGGCGCAACGCGGACCGCGATGTCAGCTTCTTGCCCGTACCTTCGCGCCATGTGATCCGGCGAAACGCCTTTTTGCAAAGCTTGTACGCGAGCTCGTCGGCTGTCATGGGCGTCTTGCTCCAACGCCCGCCGGGGCCGATCGCGACGATCATCGTCGTCGAGTCCACACCCATGGCGTCGCCGAACCCGAGGAAGCGCCGCACCGCACGGTCGTCCCAGTCCGCCGTCGGGACGAGGTGCAAAAGGCTCTGATGGGTCGCGCTCAGCCGTCGTGCGTCAGGGCAGATCCTCTTGCCGACCTGTCTACCCCGGCGCTGTCGAAAGACTTCCGGGTTGCTCGACAATCCCGGTCGGATGCGCGGCGAGTGCCCACGATGCCGATGGAGCCCAGCGTCTTCCCTGACACCGTGGTTCTACTGGGATAGGCTCTTGGGGGCGTCGCCGGCGAGCGTCGCCTTGGTCGCATCGAGGCGGTACACGTGGATATGGTGATTGATGACGGCCACGCGCGTGGCGCCGCCCTTGAGCGCCGCGCAGGGCTTCCGGCGTCGGACGTCCAGGGCCGCGTGGACCACGACCCATGCTGGGCGCGGCAACTTCTTGTTGCAGCGGAACGTCTGGTGCCGGACGCCGGCGTGCGAGAGCTCCGCGGAGGCCCAGTCGCCGTAACGCTCGTAATAGACGGGTGACGCGCCCTGCTCACGCAGCATTGCGCCGACGCTCGCGATATCCTGGCCCCAGTCCTCACCCACCATGCTGACCCAGTGACCCGCGCGCGGGCCAACGAGCAAGTTGAAATGGCTGAGCTGGTGCGGCGTGGCCATGATCGCCTCCGCGACGACGAGGCCCGCAGCGCCCGCCGCCACGCGCCGCAGGGGCACGCCCGCCGCCTGCCGCGAGCGGAGGCCCAGCCACGCGCCGCCGCGCGCCGCTACCATGACGAGGAACGGCAACACGGGCATGGCGTGCCTCACGCCCAAGTTGACATGGGATTTCATCGCCAGCACGAGGTAGAGCGCCGGCGCGGCCACGAGGGCCACCGTTTGGAGGCGGGGCCAGCGCCGGCGCACACGGAGGACCGACGCGCCGACCCCGAGCAAGAGCAGGAATCCGACAGGGCTCTTGATGACGAGGAGGACAGGAAAGTACGCGGGCGAGGGGCCGTGGAGGCCGCCGAAGAAGTAATTGCCGTGATCCAGTCGGGTATGCGCCGCGGTGGAGAACGCCCCGAAAACGTACGTGTACGGCAGTGGCACGGGCAGGCCGCCCGGGAGCTTGCCGAGGAGCGACTTGTCGAGCAGGCGCCCTTCGTGCCTGGTGCTGACCCAGTGGAGCGGCTCGCGCTCTGCGAGGATGCGGTCGACCGTCAAGCCAGTCCGCTGGAATCCGTACGCGGCATTGATGACGAAGACCACGATCGCGAAGACGATCGCGATATCGCGCGCGAGCCCGGCGGCGACGCGCGGCCACGTGAGACCGGAGAACCGGCCGGTACGGCGGAGCGCCGCGTAGAGCGCCACCAGCACAAATACGAAAACGAGAATCAGCGCGCTGAACTTGGTTATCATCGCCGCGCCGAGCGCGAGCGCCGCGGTGAAGAGCCGCGCCGTCCTGCCGGTCACGACGAAGCGCTCCCACTCGCACACCGCGATCACGAAGGCGACCGTGAGCGGAAGATCGGTGGTCGTCAGGTGGCCGTGCGCGAGCACGATGGGGTGCAGCGCATACAGGCCGAGCACGAACAGCGCGCGCACCGTCCCGTGCCGCAGCGAGCGCACATAGAGGTATACGCCGAGCAGCAGCGCGAGCGCCGCCGTGACCGCGCGTCCGAGCTGCATGTCCTCGCGCGCGCGCGGATACACTTTCGTCCCGTACTGGCGCGCGAGCTCCGGCACCTTCGTTTGCTTCCAAGCCGAGAAGCTGGAGATGTCTGCCGGAGCCCCGCGGGCGGCGCCGGGCGCGGCTTGGAGGGCGTTGGCGAGCGGCGGATGGGCGTACGAGAGGCGGCTGTCTCCCTCCCACCAGAGCGCGAGCCCACGGGTCATGTGGAACGGCTCGTCGCACGTCGGAGAGTCGCGCACGATGGCGATCGCCATGAGGGCAACCATCAGCGCGAGGAGGCCGGCGGCAATGGCGTGCGCCACGTGGCGCCGACGCCGCTGCGGCGGCGGGACAACGGGAGCGAAGCGGGCGGGCGAGGCTATCATGGGTCAAATGCGCCGGCACTCTAGCGGTGCGGCCTTTGCAGCACAACAAGCTTCCCGTCGCGCCGCCGGCGTGGCCGCCTGCACTCCTGAGCAAGAATCCGACGACGCCGAGCCGGGGCCCCGGACGAGGCGCGTCCGGGCGCGCGGGCGCGGTGCCCGCGCTGCGAGACGGCGCGAGCGCCGCCCCTGCGCGGGGGCCCGGATCGAGACGACCACCTCGCGCACGTCGCGTGATCATGGTAATCGCGCGGCCATGACAGGCTCGGCATCACCGGCACGTCGGGGACCGCTCGCGATCCGGACGTTGCTCCGCCTCGTCGGGCCCGCGCTGCTGCTCGTCGTGTTCCTCCGGATGAAGGACCGCGCGGCGGTGCTCGAGTTGCTGTCGTCCGCCCTCGGGTGGCACCTCGCCGCCGCCGTCGCGCTGAACTTCGCCTCGGTGCACGTGAAGGTGCTCCGGTGGACCGTGCTCCTGCGGGCGCGCGGCATCGCGTACCCCGTGAAGAGCGCGTGGGTGAGCTTCCTCGCGTCCTCCTACGCCGGCATGCTGACGCCGGGCCGCGTCGGCGATGTGCTGCGGGTGCAGTACCTCCGGCGCGACCACGGCGTGCCCTACGCGGAGGGCGTCGCCTCCGTCGTCGTGGATCGCCTCTGCGATCTCTACGTCCTCGCGGCCTTCGTCGCCCTCGCGATCGTGCGGTTTCGCGAGGTCTTCGCCGGGCAGCTCGCGTACCTCACGTGGACCACGATGGCGCTGACGGTGCTCGGGCCGCTGCTCTTCCTCTTCCCCGGGATCGCGGAGGCCGTGGCCGCGCGCCTCTATGCGAAGCTCGCGCGCGGCCCCGGCGCGGAGACCGGGTTCTCCCTGTTCTTGCAGGCGGTGCGCGGCGCGGCCGTCCGAGGGCTCTGGGCCGCGCTCCCGCTCACGTTGCTCGCGTTTTGCATCAACTTCTTCCAGGGTTTCCTGCTCGCCCGGGCGCTCGGCATGGGGATCTCGTTCTACGACGTCGGGTGCCTGCTCGCGATCGCGAGCCTGCTCGGCCTGTTGCCAATCTCGATCTCCGGGCTCGGTGTCCGCGAGCTCATCTACTCGCTGGTGTTCCCGCTGCTCGGATACACGGCCGCGAGCGGCGTCGGCTTCGGTCTGCTGGTCTTCGCCGTGCTTTATCTCTTTATCGTGCTGCTCGGCTTCATTAGCTGGCAGCTCGACCCGCCCCCTTTCGGCCTAGAACGCAAACCGAGCCTGGAGTAGACTCCGCCCGCCTGCGCTCGCCGTGGTTTCCTCTCTCGCCGCGCGAACCAAGTTTTCTATGCTTTCACCGATGCTCGAACAGTCGATTTGCGACGACGCCCGCCCAGCCCCGGCCGACACCGCCGCCCCGCCCCGCGCAGCGGCGGCACCGAGGCGGCTGCCGCGCCTGCTCATCATGCTCCCCGCGCTCAACGAGGCGGCGACGATCCAGTCCGTCATCCGCAGCATCCCGAGGTCGATTGAGGGGGTCGCATCGGCCGAGATCCTGGTGATCGACGACGGCTCCACGGACGACACCACGGCGCTCGCGCGCGCCGTGGGCGCCTCGGTGATCTCCCACGGCCTCAACCTGGGGGTCGGCGCCGCGCTCCAGAGCGGCCTCGACGAGGCGCTGCGCCGTCGCGTCGACATCGCGGTGAACATCGACTCGGACGGGCAGTTCGATCCGGCGCACATCCCGATCCTCGTCCGGCCGATCCTCGCGGGAGAGACGGATTTCGTGAGCGCCTCCCGCTTCCTGCATCCGGCGCTGATCCCGGAGATGCCGCTCACGAAGAAGCTGGGCAACCGGGGGATGTCGTGGCTTATCAGCAAGCTGGCCGGCAGGCGCTTTGCCGACGTGTCGTGCGGCTTCCGCGCCTACTCCCGCGAGGCGATGCTCCAACTCGTGCTCACCGGCAAATTCACCTACACGCAGGAGACGTTCCTGGTCCTGGCTCAGAAGGGGCTGCGGCTCTACGAGATACCGCTCGCCGTGCGCGGCGTCCGGGAGCACGGGACGTCGCGCGTCGCATCGAACCTGTTCCGGTACGCGTTCCGGACGAGCAGCATCATCTGGAGCTGCATCCGTGATTACCGCCCCGGCTCGATCTTCAACAGCGTCTCGTTCGTGCTGCTCCTGATCTCGCTCGGGCTCGGCGGCTTCTTCATTTGGCACCGGATCACGGCGGGCGTGTTCACGCCTCACATCTGGGCGGGCTTCGTGTCGGCGTTCTTCTTCGGGCTCGCGCTGATGCTCTTCGCCCTCGGCCAGATCGCGCTCATGGTGGCGCGGCTCCGCATGGTGCAAGACAAGCAGCTCTATCTCATGCGGAGATATCTCCAGCGCAACGAGGACTCATGATTAGCATCGGAACGATACCGCACGATTTGCTGGGGGAGATGGAGCGGGCCCTGTCGCCCGAGGATGCGGCCGAGATGGCGATCCCGAGCTATCGCCACAAGAACCCGCTTTTGCGATCGATGGCGTGGTGGCGCGTCCACGCGCTCGGAGGCTTTCTGGACCGGGCGGCCCAGAACGGCCCTTCACGCCCGCGCGTCCTCGATTTCGGCTGCGGATGCGGCGTGCAGTTCGAGCGGGCGAGCCGCTACGCCGAGAGGATTTACGGCGTCGACGTCGTGCTCGGCGCGGCGAGGATCCTGGTCGAGCGCCGCGTCCTCGACCGGGTCACGCTGCTCACGCCCGACGAGGCGCGCGCGCAGATCGAGCCCGGGAGCATCGATATCCTCCTCGCCGGGGAGGTGCTGGAGCACATCGAGCCGCTCGGGGAGACGCTCGAGTGGCTCCGGACGCGGCTCGCCAGGGGCGGACGCATGCTGGTCAGCTTGCCGACCGAGAACGCCGTCTACCGGCTCGGCCGCAAGCTGGCGGGCTTCTCCGGCCACTATCACCACAGCGACGCGAGCCGGATCGACGCGGAGATCCGCCAGGGCGGCTTCGAGGCGGTCCGCACGTCCCAGATCCCCCTTGGCGGTCCGCTCTCGGTTTACTGGATCATCGAGTACCGGCTGCGTGACACCGCCTGAGCGACCGCACCACGAGGCCGAGCGATGAGGAGAAGAGCCGTGACGTACGAGCTCATTCCACGGAGGAGCGCGCGAGCGCTCCTCGTCCTGCTGCTGGTTCTGAAGCTCGCGATCTCGGTCTGGAACGCAGCCGTGTACCCGACCCGCGAAGGCTACGACCATAACCACCACGCGTGGCGGGCGAAGAGCGCGGGCCTCGGGGTGGCCAAGATGACCTACAACCCGCCGCTCTATTACCTGCCCGTCCTGCCGCGCCTGGACAAGACCACGAGCGCCAACGCCCTCATGGATCAGCTCCGCCGCATGAACGTGGGGTACCTGGCGGTTTTCTACGTGGCGTGGGTGTTCTTCATCTTCCCGCGCATGCTTCCCGATCCAAGGGCCGCGACGATCGCCGGCATCATCTTGCTGGCCTTTCCTGGGTACCAGAAGTGCGCGGCCATGGTGCACCCGGACAACCTCCTGATGGCGCTGTCCGCGACGTCGTTCGCGTTCTGGTTATGGATGGAGCGGCAACCGAAGGTGCCTCTGTGGTCGTCGCTGCTGCTCGGCCTCCTGTCGGGGCTCACGGGCATGACGCGGCCGTTCTCGGTGGTGCCCGTGCTCGTGACCTGGGCGCTGAACCTACGGGAGGCGTTCCGCAACGCCGGACGCCGGTTCTTCTCGGCGAGCTTCCTCGGCCGCGCCGCCGCGGTGACGCTCATCGTCGGGGTGATATCGAGCAGCTGGTACGTGTACCGCTACGCGCGCACCGGCCATGTGATGAACGCGTACGTCGACAACTACCTGAAGCCGTTCCAACCGCTCAAGAAGGACTACGACTTTCGCAAGTATTACACGACGTTCTATTACTCGAAGCTCCTCGATACGCCGAACCGGCATTCGACGGGGACGTTCACTGGGAAGGAGAAGCCCTCTCTCCACCCGATGGCAAACACCTTCTTTACGATCTTCTACTCGGAGACGTGGGGAGATCATTGGCTCTATTTCTCCGGGCCGAGGTACCAGGACGAAAAGATCTGGCCGAAGCGGGTGCTGCTCGTCGTGGCGCTCCCGCTCACGCTCTTCCTGGTGCTCGGCTTCGTCGTCGGTGTGGGGAGATCGCTCGTCCATGCGGTGCGAGAGCGGGAGTGGATCTCCCCGCGGACGGCCACGGTCGCGATGGCGGTGGGCGGCTTCGCGCTGTACCTCTACTGGCAGAGCGGGCCCGCGCTCCTCCCCGGGAAGAACTCGACCATCAAGTTCCTCTACGTCGCCTTCCTGATCCCGTACCTCGTCGCGATCGCGCTCTGGTTCCGGCCTCGCGTGCGCCTCTACAACGCGCTCGTGGCGCTCAGCCTGCTCGTGTATGCGGCGGCGCTGCCGGTGTCGACCTACTGGCCGACCATCAAGGCGACGTCCAGCGAGGCGGACGAAACCGAAGGCGGCTAGGCCCGTCTGGCTGCGGGCAGCGTCGCGCCGATGTCGTGCAGGTGCAGGTGCCGGCGCGGCTGGCAGGCACCCGTGAGCCTGGCTCGCTACGACGGCGCGCTGGTCATCACACCCCGCGCCGGTCCCGTCACGACGCCGCGCGCGGCGCCTCGCCGAGCAGCTCCAGCCTCGCCAGGCTCCCGCAGGTCTCCGACAGGGCGCGCATCAGCCGCAGGCGGTTGTCCCGCACGGCCGCGTCGTCGGTCATCACGAACACGTCGATGAAGTACTGGTGGAGCAGCGGCGCGAAGTCCGCCACCGCCTTGAACGCAGCGTCGTACGCGCCGCTCTGGACGTCAGAGGCGATCTGCTCGCGCAGCTTGAGATAGCCCGCGAAGAGCGCCGTCTCGCTCGGGTGCACCTCGTTGCCGAACGGCGCGACCGGCTCACCGGGCGGCGCCTTGTCGGCGATGTTGGTCGCCCGCTTGAACACCTCGCCGACCCGGGCGCGGGTCTCGGGGCTGAGCGCGTCGATCGCGCGCACGCGCGCCCGGAGATCGAGCGGGCGATCCGCGGCGACGCGGAGACACGCGAGGACCGCGTCCTGCGGGAGCCGATCGGAGAGCAGGCCCCGCAGCCGCTCGGCGAAGAACTCGCCGAGGCGCGCCGCGAGCTCCTCGCGCGCGACGTCGAGCTTCACGCCGGCGTAGCCGTCGTACGCGGCGCTGAACGCGGCGACGAGGCGCAGATCGAGGTCGCGATCCAGGAGCGTGCGCAGCACGCCGAGGCAGGCGCGGCGCAGCCCGTACGGGTCGGCCGTGCTCGTGGGGATGAGCCCGACCGCGAAGCAGCCGACGAGCGTGTCGAGCCGATCGGCGATCGCGACCAGCGCGCCGGCGTGCGTCGGCGCGGTCGCGTCCGCGGCGCCCTTCGGCAGGTAGTGGTCGCGGATGACGTCGGCGACGTCGGGGCTGACGCCCTGGGCCAGCGCGTAGGCGCGGCCCATCTCGCCCTGGAGCTCGGGGAACTCGCCCACCATCAGCGCGACGAGATCGCACTTCGCGAGGTGCGCGCCCGAGGCGGCCGCCATGAGCGTCGGCTCGGGCAGCATCAGCAGCAGGCCGAGCTCGCGGGCGAGCCGCTCGACGCGCTCGGCCTTCGCGAGCACGCTGCCGAGCCGCTTCTGGAACACGATCCCGCCGAGCTTCTCGCGGCGGCTCGCGAGCGGGAGCTTGACGTCCTCCCGGTAGAAGAACTGCGCGTCCGAGAGGCGCGCGCGCATCGTCTTGTCGTTGCCGCTCTTGATCTTCTCGGGCGCCTCCGCGGTGTTGACGACCGCCAGGTACCTCGGGAGCAGCGCGCCCGTCTTCGCGTCGCGGACGCCGAAGTAGCGCTGGTGCCCGCGCGCGACCTCGAGGATCACCCGCTCCGGCAGCTCGAGGAACCGCTCCTCGAAGCTGCCGACGATGACGTGCGGCTCCTCCACGAGGGACAGGTTCTCGCCGATGAGGAAGTCGTCCTCGATCAGCGCCCCGCCGGCGTCCCGCGCCGCGGCGAGCAGGCGCTCGCGCATCAGGCGCGCGCGCTCGCCGGGGTCGACGAGCACGTGCGCCGCGCGCATCGCCTCGACGTAGTCCCTGGCCGCGCCGAGCGTGATCTCGCCCGGCGCGAGGAAGCGGTGGCCGCGGCTCGCGCGCCCGCTGCGGACGCCGGCGATCTCGACGGGGATGACCTCGGCGCCGGAGAGCGCGACAAGCCACTGGATGGGGCGGCCGAACGCGAACTCCCCCTTCCCCCAGCGCATCGACTTGCGGAAGGGAATCGCCGCGATGAGCGACGTCAGGACCTCCGGGAGGAGCTCGGCCGCGGGCTTACCGGCCTCGCGCCGCGTGCCCGCGAGGTACTCGCCCTTCGGCCCCTGGACACGGCGCAGATCGGCGACCGCGCAACCGAGCTTCTGCGCGAACGCCTCCGCCGCCTTCGTGGGGGCGCCGTCCTTGAAGGCCGCCTTGACCGGCGGGCCGGTGACCTCCTCCTCGAGGTCGGGCTGGCGCGCCGCGATCCCGGAGATGAGCAGCGCGAGCCGCCGCGGGGTGCCGAGCGCGCGCATCGCGCCGTGGCGGAGCCGGAGCTCCGCGAGGCGCTTCGTCGCGAGATCCGGGAGCGCGCGGAGCGCGGCCTCGACAAACGACGAGGGGAGCTCCTCGACGCCGATTTCGAGCAGGAGATCGCTCGCTTCGTTGGACATGGGACCGCGGACGCTAGCCCAGAACCGCCCGTCCGGCGAGGCGGTCGATAGATCGGGCAGCGCTGCGCGCGTGGCGAGTCGCCTGGCCACGCGCGGCCCGCCTGCTCCGACCGCGCCTCGCGCGCCTTACGCGCCTCGCCGTGACGTGCGCGGCTCAGCGGTCCTGAGCCGGGCGCCGGAGAGCGCGCGCGAGCACCTTCTTGAAGGCGCTCGCCTCTCCTCCGTCGCATCCTGTGGCGTTCGTATCATGGCCCGACGCACTCGGATACTGCCGCTGGCTCGAGGGGAAGATGAAG
>JAICEP010000169.1 GCA_025924095.1 Sorangium sp. | reverse complement strand
CGTGATGTCCCTGACCGTCACCGCGACGCCGTCGTCGAGCGGGACGATCTGGTATTGCAGCCACAGGCTCTCGCCCCCGGGCAGCACGCTCTCCGTCTCCTCGATGAGCCGCTCGCGCGTCCGAAAGACGCGCTCGTATTTATCGAAGAGCCCGGACTCGCGGACCGTGGGAAAGACATCGACGAGCCGCCGGCCGATGATCTCCTCGCGCGGCCTCGACGTCACCTGGCTCACGAGCAGGTTGGCCTCGGTGAACACGAAATCAACGGTCTCCCCCGGCTCGCCGACCGTGCGACGCAGCACGCAGAACCCGTCGAGGCTCCCGTCGATCGCCGCCCGGTACCGCGACTCGGCCGCGACCAGCGCCTCCTCGGCGCGCCTGCGCTCGGTGATGTTGCGCGCGACGAAATAGACGAGCTCAGCGTCCGGGTAGATTGCCGAGTTCCACTCGATCCACAGATACGAGCCGTCACGGCATCGATATCGGTTCACGAACGTCGCGGTGAAGTCGCCGGACAGCAGCTTCGCCGACGCGGTCACGGTGGGCTCGCGATCCTCGGGATGAATGAAGTCGAGGAAGGGCGTGGCCATGAGCTCTTCGCGCGAGAAGCCGAGCGTCTGCTCCCACGCCCGGCCGATGCGCTTGAAGTATCCGTCGAATCCGGCGATTCCCACCATGTCGACAGAGAGCTCGAAGAAGCGGTCGAGGTCGTCGATCAGAGAGGCTTCAGGCATGATGAAGAGCATGCCTATCACCTCCGCCGCGGGCCGTCGACCCCCTCGGCCAGGCGCCCCGCAGCGCGCCGCGCGATGGACGCAAGGCACACCACATCAGACCACGAGGTCATGGTGAGTGCGCGGCTGTCGCGTCCGCCGACCGGCGCCGCCGTCGGCAGGCGCGCCGCCGGCCGGCGCCGGCCCAGGCCGTGCGCGCTTCCGCGCCATCGCGCGGCGATCCCGCGCGCGCGTGCTGCGACGCAAGACCCGAAGCTTCCTCATCGAGCGCCTGTAGGAGCGAGCGCGCGCGGGCGGCGCACAGTCCCGCCAGGAGCTCTGACGCGCGGGACTAGAGACTAGAGAGCCCGCATGAACGCCGTGAGGTCGGCCTTCTCCTGGGCCGTCAGCTTCGTGCCGAGCACGAGGTTGAAGAACTCCACGGTGTCCTCCAGCGTGAGCAGGCGGCCGTCGTGCAGATAAGGAGGGCTGTCCTTGATGCCGCGCAGCGGGAAGGTCTTGATGGGGCCGTCCGCCGTGGCCATCCGGCCGTTGATGAGCTCGGGCTTGAAGAAGCGCTCTGCCCGCAGGTTGTGCATCAGATTGTCGGTGTAGTACGGCGCCGCGTGGCACGTGCCGCACCGGCCCTTGCCGTGGAAGACCTGCTCGCCGCGGAGCTCCTCCGGCGTGGCCTTCGCGGGGTCGAGGCGCCCGTCCACGCCGAGCTTCGGGGCCGGGGGGAAGTCGAGGATCTCCTGGAACTCGGACATCGCGTGCACCTGGTGCCCGCGATCCAGGATGTTGATCCCCTTCTTCACGGCGATGACGATATCGCCGTCGAAGTACGCCGCCCGCTGCTCGAACTCGGTGAAGTCCTCGACGGTCTTGAGCGCGCGCTGCGAGCCGAAGAGGCGCTGGATGTTCACGCCGCGCAAGGTCGGGGTGTCGACCCGGTGCCGGAACTCCTGCGGCCTCGTGTCGCCCACGAGGTGGGTCGCGTTGTTCGTGTGCCCGTTCGCGTGGCAATCGAGGCAGGCGACGCCGAGGCTGGCCTTCTCCGAGCGCCGGTCCGCCGTCGCGTTGAACTGCATCTGCGGGAACGGCGTGACGAGGAGCCGGAGCCCCTCGAGCTGCTTCGGCGTCAGGATGCCGTTGAAGAGCTCGTAGAAGTTGTCGATCGTGACGAGCTGCCCCTTGGAGACGTCGCCCAGGTCGGGCCGCGTGGTGAGATAGATGGGCGCCGGGAACTCGGAGATGAGGTGGTCCGGCAGGTCGAAGTCGAGATCGAAGCGCGTGAGCTCGCGCCCTGTCTGGCGCTTCAGCTCGTCGATCTGGACCTTCGGGAAGACCATTCCACCTTCCGGGTGGTTCGGGTGGGGCAGCGGCAAGAAGCCCCTCGGCCAGAGCCCCCGCTCCCGGATGGCATCCGGCGTGAGCGCGGCCAGCGCATCCCATGTGGCCCCGTTCGCGAGCTTCACGCGCACGCCGGCCTGGACGGGCTTGCCGCGCGACATGGTGACCCCCTGCGCAGGGCGGCTCGATAGGTCGTACCGCTCCTCGAGCAGGGTCTGATGGCGCTTCATCACCGCGGGCTTGTCAGCCTTCATTCGGGCGACCATCGCCGCGAACGGCTCCTTGTCCTCCACAGGCAGGTAGCTCGTCCGCGGCGCCTCGGGCCCGGGCGGAGGATTCGCGTTCATGGGCGCCCGCGGGCCGGCCGGCGCGATCGTCCCGGCCGTCGCCGGCGGCGCCTCCCGCAGGCCGGCAGGATCCTCCGGTCCCGCGCTCGGCGCCGAGGCGCAATGCACGAGGCCCAGCGAGAGCGCCGCGGTGCACGCCGCAAGGCACGAGATATCCATTCTCTTCACAGGCATAAAAGCGCTCCTTCGCGAGGGATACGTCGACAGGGAACGGTCGACCGGGCGCTCCGGTCTCCGGTGCGCCGAGCTCGTGTCCGGCTCACACGAGAGGTCGGCTCGCCGGGCACCCAAGGCAGGCGCCATGAGCAATTCCGCCCTTAGGCGACTCTCGTGCCAGGGTCGCGTCCGCTGTGCGCGTCGAGCCCGACCAGGAGCGGAGCGCGGCGTCCGCCGCGCGAAACCGCTCTCTTTTGGCTCGGATCGGGGAGCGGGCAACCGGTCGAGCCATTCAAGCTGGCCGCATGCATGGGCTCAGGCGCGCGATCGGCTTCGCGCGGCAGCCTGGCAAAATGAGGCGGATTGCCACGGTGCGTGGCAGGGTGGCTCGCCCGGCGGAGCCGGGCGACCTGAAAGAGGGGAGCTCGGACGGATGCCGTCCGATCAGCCGCCGCGCGGGCGCCTCTCCGTCGCGATGCGGACGAAGGGATCCTTGACGTCCCGAACGTCGAAGAAGAACACCCGATCCCAGCACGGCACGCGCTCGCGCTCCGACAGCGCGTACACCTCGCGTTGGGACAGGCTGCCGACGAGCTTCGCGCTCGACTGGCCTCTCAGGCTCCACCGGAACTCGTACGGGAGCAGGAGGCTTTCATCGCTGAACATGCCGCGCCGCTCGGTGAAGCTGGACCGCGCAGCCTCGGATAACTCCTGCGCGTGACGCAGGTTCGGCGCGACGATGTACGTCATCGCCAGACCCTCCTCGAGGAGCTGCTGGTTGATGAGCCGACCTCCGGACAGGACATAGGCGAGGACGCGCCCGTAAGCGTCGCACGGCTGTTCGTCCGTCTGGATCTCGACCTCGGCGCCCTCGGGGAGCAGCTCGGCGAGCCGCGCGGACGCCGCCTCGGCCCAGCGGCCCTGCGAGGCGCCGAGGAAGTGCGTCTCCGGCGTGTCGATCGAGAGCATGCGGATGGGATGGTCCACGCCCCGTTCGTCGCGCACGTGGAGCGTGTCCCCATCCACCGTCCTGACCACCTCCGCGTGGAAGCTTTCGCCCGGTAAATCAGGCGCTCTGCGCAGCCTCCGCCTCCGGGAAACAAGGGACACGTAGCCGATGAACCTCCGGAATCCGGGAAGCAGTCCTGTCATCGCCCCTCCTGTGCTGGATAAACTTCCAGAAACCACCGTTGTAGTTCGCTCGGACGTTCGCCCGGCCCAGGCGACCTGTTCCATGATGGTATGGCCCGAGGGCCGCCCGGCTGACAGCGCTCGCTACGCCTGATCCGGAGGCAGGAGGTGACCTGAAGCGCCGAGCGGTGGGAGGAGAGCAGGAGATAATCAACGCAAAGACGCAAAGGCGCAAAGGCGCAAGACAAAAAGAGGATACATCTTGCCCTTCTTCATTCTCTTTGCGCCTTTGCGCCTTTGCGTTGAACTCTCTCCTTCTGCTCTTCTGTTCTGCTCCAGGCGCCCTTGGCCACCCAGATCCCGTCCCCGCAGCAGCCGCCGCCCCCGCTCCGGGATAGGGCTACGCTTCCTGCGCGCTTTCCCGTTACGATGACCGGCGCGATCGCTTCGGTAGATCGCGGCGGGGCATGAGACGTCTGCATGCAACCCCGCACTTGGCTCCCGGGGGCGAGGGCCACCGCGGCGAGGGAGGTCTCGGATGTCGTCGCACGAACAGAGGGAACCGGCCGGAACGCCGGCAGAGAAACGCGCGCTGGAGACGGGCGCCGAGCAGGCACGCCGCAAGCGCAGCCTGCGGTTCCGGCTCGCAGCCGGGGTGCTCGTGCTCGCCGCCAGCGTGACCGCGCTCCTCCTGACCCAGGAGAAGGCGCCCACGAAGGCCAGCGCCATCGGCGCCCGGCTCGAGCTCTCCTCGGGAGAGGTCACGCTGGAACAGGACGACCGGCGGTCGACGGTGGTGTCCGGCATCCCCCTCCCGGTCGGGGCCGAGCTCGCGACCGGAAAGGGCGCGCGGGCGCTCGTGCGGCTCGCCGACGGCTCGGCGGTGTTCCTCCGCGCCGACTCGGAGGTCACGCTCGGCGCAGAGGGGCTCTCGCTCGCGCAGGGCGAGGTGTGGCTCGACGCCCCGCCCGAAGGGCGCGGCGAGCTCTCGCACGCGCTCGGAGAGGTCCGGGTCACGGCCGCCGACGCCGGCCTGTCGATGAGGCGCTCGGGCGACGCCGTGAGCGTGTACGTGGCCCGCGGGCTCGCCATGGTCACCGCCCCCGGCGGGCGCGTCGAGGTGCACGCAGGGGAGCAGGTCACCGTCGCCGGCGGCGCCGCGCCCAAGGTCGCGCCGCTCGCCTACTGGGACGACTGGACCGGCGGCATGGGCGACCACCGGCCCCTCGCGGGCGAAGGCAGCGGCTCCGGCCGGATCTACGGCGTCGACCTGCAGGGCGCCCCCGGGACGCAGGCGCGCACGCTCGAGATCAGCCGGCAGGCCGTGCGCGCGGTCGTGCGCGACGGCATCGCCGAGACCGAGGTGGACCAGACCTTCTCGAACCCGGGCGGGCGACAGGTCGAGGGCTGGTACTGGTTCACCGTGCCCGAGCGGGCGCTCGTGAGCTCGTTCGCGGTCGAGACGAACGGCGCGCTCGTCGAGGGGGAGATCATCGAGCGGAAGGAGGCGGCGCAGCGGTACCAGGCCGCCGTGCAGAGCGGCCACGAGCCGGCGCTGCTCGAGTGGGTCGACGGGCGCAGCTACCGCGCCCGCATCTTCCCGGTGCCCGCGAGCGGCTCGCGGCGCGTGGTGCTGCGCTACGTGGAGATGCTCGGCGCGCCGGCCGGCAAGCTCGCCTACGTGTACCCGATGCGCTCGGCCGATCCGGTCCAGATCGGCGAATTCTCCCTCTCCGTCGACCTCGGGCAGGCCGGCCAGGGGATGAAGATCGCGACCCTCGCCGACGCGGTGATCGAGGACGGCGGGCGGCGGGTGAGCATGCGGCGGAGCGGCTACGCGCCGCGCGCGGACTTCCAGCTCGAGGCCTCCGTCAAGGAGAAGCCGTCGCCGCTGCGCATGTCGCGCTTCGCCGCGGGCGAGGACCGCGCCGACTACGTGATGGCCCGGTACGTGCCCGACGTGGACTGGGCCGAGCTCAAGGAGCTCCCGGCCGACCTTGTCGTCGTGGTGGACACGTCGGCGTCGGCCGACGAGACGGCGCGACAGCAGAAGGCGGCCGCGGCCGAGGCGATCCTGCGGGCGATGTCGCCGTCGGACCACTTCGCGCTGATCGCGCTCGACTCGGCGCCCGCGGTCCTGCACCCGAAGGAGGGGCTCGCCGGGGCGTCGGACAAGGAGATCTCCGCCGCGCTCACGCGGCTGGCCGAGCACGCGACCGGGGGCGCGACCGACCTCGGCGCCCTGTTCGAGTCGGCGCTCGGGCGCGTGCACGGCAAGGAGCAGCCGGCCGTCATCTACATCGGCGACGGGCTCGCGACGAGCGGCGAGGTGACGGGGGCGCGCCTCGCCGAGCGGCTGCGCCGCTCGCTCACGGCCTCGCGCGCGCGGTTCTTCACGGTCGGCGTCGGCGAGAACGCGAACCACGCGCTGCTCCGCGAGCTCGCGCGCGCCGGGGGCGGACAGGCGTTCCGGATCGACGAGGCCGAGGGCTCGACGTCCGAGGTGCTGCGCCTCGCCGGCGCGATCAAGACGGCGACCCTCACCGAGCTCTCGATCGACCTCGGCGCCGGGCTCGACGAGCCGATGCTCACCGCGAGCGGCAAGGTGTCGCGCGGCGAGGAGGTCGTGCTGCTGGCGCGCACGCACCACGCGCTGCCCGCGAAGGCGGTCGTGAAGGGGCGGCTCGCCGGCAAGGAGTACTCCCGCGAGCACCCGATCGAGCTCGATCGGGGCGTCGGGGCGGCGCTTGTGCCGCGCTTCTGGGCGGCCGAGAAGGTGCGGCGCCTGCTCGCGGACGGCGACGACATCGAGGCGCACCGGGGCAAGGTGGTCGAGCTCGGGCTCGATTACGGGCTGATCACGCCGTTCACGAGCACGCTGGCGCTCGAGAGCGAGCAGGCGTACCTGAACCAGGGGATCCGGCGGCGGCGCTCGCCGCTGCGGGGCGAGCGGCTGACGGCGCTCACGCCGGAGCGGGAGCGCGAGCTCGCGGCGCTGCTCGCGCCGCCCGCCGCGGCGGTCGCCTTCGGGTGCTCGAAGAGCGAGCCGGAGGGCGCGAGCTACGACGAGAGCCCGGGGAAAGAGGGCGGCTACGCGCAGAAGGGGTCGGCGCCTGCGCCGATGATGGCGCCGGCGACGGCGCAGAAGACCGAGGAGCGGGACGAAGGCGCCACGGCGGTCCCCGCGTCGCCCGAAGCCGCGCAGCCGGCCCCGCCCCCCGCGGTCCCGGCTGCAGCGGACGAGGCGGAGCAGCAGCCCGCGCCGCAGGAGCAGGGCATCGTGGCGCGCCGCGCGGACGCCCCGCGCGCGCGGCCCGCGTCCGCGAGGCCCCCGGTGGCCGGCGAGCCGGTGGCGCTCGGCGCGAACAGGGCCAGCGCCCCGCGCGGCGGCGGCGGGCCGGTCACGCCGGCCGCGGGCGCCGCGCCCCTGGGCGCAGCGGTCAGGACGACTCCGGCGGACGCGCGGAGGCCGCCCGCGATCGGGACGTCCAAGCCCCCGCCGGTCGCGACGGCGCCGTGCAGCGACACCGCGCGGCGGCCGCTCGCCGAGCGCATCGTCGTCTGGTCGAAGCGCCTCGCCCGCGCCACGGCGGCCGAGCAGCTCATCGCGCGCTACGAGGGCGCGCTCTCGACCTGCGAGCTGCCGGACTGGCGCTCGAGGGCCGCGCTCCTCTCGCTCCTCCAGGCGAAGGTGTCCACCGAGGGCGGCGCCGAGGCGCTCCTCGGGCGCTTCGCCGGCGAGCCCGAGGCGCAGCGGTTCATCGCGCACGCGCTCCTCCGGCGGAGCGTGGACCCCGCGATCTCCGCCGCGGTGCGGCGCACGCTCTTCGGGGGCGCCGATCCGAAGGCGAGCTGGACGCTCATCGACGAGCGGCTCGCGGCGCTCCCGGCGGTGGACGACCGGCTCGCGCTGCTGCGGCAGGCGCTCACCGAGCGGCCCGACGACCCGGAGGGGGAGATCCGGCGGGTGCGCCTCCTCGCGGAGGCGGGCCGGAAGGACGAGGCGCTCGCCTACGGGCGGAGGCTGCGCGACCGCGGCTTCATGAGCCCGGGGCTCGCGCTGGAGCTCGGCGACGTGCTCGCCTCGAGCGGCTTCGAGGCGGACGCGCTCCGCACGTACTCCGAGATCGTCGAGTTCGATCCGACGAGCCCCGCGTCGCGCGGGATGCTCGGCGACGTCTACCTCCGGCACGGCTGGTACGCGGCGGCGTACCGCCAGTACACGACGCTCACGGACCTCGCGCCGGCCGAGCCCCGGGGATGGCTGAGGCTCGCCGCGGCGGCCGCGGGGAGCGGGCGCGTCGACGAGGCGCTCCGCATCCAGCGCAAGGTCGCCGCCGCCGAGGGCACGCCGGGGCCGGACGATCCGCGGGCGTGGGCGCGGCTCCTGTCGGCGGCGCGCATCGGCCGGCTGCTCGCCGGCGACGGCGCCGCGGCCCCGGCGGCCGGCGCCGAGGCCGAGAGCCTCACCCGCAAGCTGAAGGAGCTGCAGCTCTTCAGCGGCCCGGGAGCGCTGCGCGTCGTGCTCTGGGAGGACCACGCGGCGGAGCTCGCCCTCGCGGCCCGCGACGGCCAGGTGGACGCGGCGCTCGGCGACGGCCTCTTCGCCCCGGCGGTCGGGCTCGCGGCGGTGCAGCTGCCCGCGTCCGAGCTCGAGCGCCTCGAGTGGCGCGTGCGGTTCCGCAGCGATCCGCCGGGGAGGGAGGTGCGCTTCATGGTGACGACGATCGCGTGGGACGGGACGTCGTTCCGGGTCGCGAGCGCGCCGGGATCGATCGGCGCGCGGGACCGGGAGGTGGTGCTGGCGAGCGCCGCGCTGCCATGATCGACGTCTCGCTGCTCGGCTGGCTGCTCGTCACGCTGACCTCGCCGCTGTCGCTCGTCCTGCTGATCGTGGCGCTCGGCTCGGTGGCCTACCTCGGCGTGACCGCGCTCGGCGCCGCGCCCCCGCAGCGCGGCGCGCGCGCGGTCGGCACGGGCGCCGCGGCCTGCGCGCTGGCGGCCGGGATGCTCGGGCTGCGCGTGGGCGCGGGCGCGGCCGCGGCCGTCCCGACCGCCGCGGTGGGGATCGCGGCGGCGGCGGCGCTCGGGGCGACCGCGGCGTGCGCGTGGACCTTCGGCGCGCGCGGCGCGGCGGCGCTCGGGGCGGCGCGGGCCCGGCGGAGCGCCGCGGCGCTGCGGGCGGGCGACGAGCGGCGCCGGCGGCTCGCGGCGAGCCAGCGCGCCTACGTGGAGGGCGACGACCTCGCCGCCGAGACGGCGGCGGCCGACGCCGCCGTGGAGCGGCTGCGCGCGGCGGTCGAGGCGCTGGCCGACGCGCGCGACGTGCGGGCGGCGAGGCGCGACGGGGCGGGGGGGGGCGGCGGGGTCGGCGACGGCGACGAGCTCGGCGCGCAGGGGGGACGGGGGTCGGAGCAGCGGCCGGAGGCGAGCGCGCTCGCCGAGGATCTCGCGCGGGCGTGCGACGAGGCCGCGCTGAAGGGCTCGATGGGCGAGCGGGTGCTCGCCGCCGCCGAGGCCGCGGCGCTGCGGGTCGCATGCAACGCGCCGCTCCGGCGGCTCCTGCGGCGGCGGCCGCGCGAGGCCCTGCAGGCGCTCGCGGCCCTGGGCGCGGGCGCGGTCGCGCCGGCCGCGGCGTCGATCGAGGCGTTCCTGGGCGAGGTGCGGGCGGCGCGCGCCGAGGTCGCCGAGATCGCGGAGCGGCGCGCGCCGGGCGGCGCGACCGGCGCGGGCGCGGAGGAGAGCCCAGCGGCCGTGGCGCTGGGCGAGCTCGCCGCGATGGAGTCCGCCTACGGCGCGCTGCTCGAGCGGCTGCGCCTTTCGGAGCTCCACGCCTCGACGCGCGCCTCGGTGGAGCAGGTCGAGAGCGCCGCGGGCGCGCTCTCCGTGGCGGCGAGGGCCGCGGCGGTCGACCCGGCGGCGCTCGGCGCGCTCGTGACGGAGATCGCGCGCGCCGAGTCGGCCGTCGCCATCGCCGCGCCGGAGGCCGGCGGCTCGAGGGCGCTCGCCGAAGCGCTCGCCGCGGGCTCGCTGGCGCTCGATCGGAGCGACGCGACGTCGCTGTCGGAGCTCATCGCCGCGTTGCGCGAGCTCCGGTGAGGCGGAGGCGGGAGGCCTCTCCTGAGGTCGAACGCCGGAGGACCGGGACCCCCATGGGGTCCCGCCTCGCCGATCACTGCCCCTTCAGCTTCACGGCGAGGAACCGCCGCACCTTCTCCCAGGCGTCCGCCGCGGCCTTCGTGTCGTACCGCTCTCCCGAGGGGTTCGCGAAGGCGTGGTCGGCGTCGTACCGGAGCACCTCGTGCTCGACGCTCGCCTCGTGGAGCGCCTTGTCGAACTCGTTGACGACCTCGGGCGGAATGCCCTTGTCCATGTTGCCGAAGACGCCGAGCACCGGCGCCTTGATCGCCTTGAGCTGCGCGGGATCGGTGACGAGCCGGCCGTAGTAGAGGACGGCGGCGTCGAGCTCCGGCTCGTTCAGGGCGAGCTTGAGCGACCAGGCGCCGCCGAAGCACCACCCGATCGAGCCGGTGCGCGGCGCCAGGACGCGCGCGTCGGTCGAGAGGAAGCGATGCGCGGCGCGCACGGTCTCGATCCCCTTGGCCTCGTCGACGGCCTTCATCGCCGCCATCGCGTCGTCGGGCGTGGTCGGGACCTTGCCGCCGTACATGTCCACGGCCAGCGCGGCATAGCCGTCCTCCGCGAGGCGGTCGGTCCAGTGCTTGATGTGCTCGTTCAGGCCCCACCACTCGTGGACGACCACGAGGGCCGGGATCGGCGGCTTCGCGTCCCGCGGCAGGCTCAGGTACGCCCGCGTCCCGGCCACCTCGACCGTCTGTCCGCGCGCGGGCGGGGCCTTGTCCGACCGGAGCTGGTGGAGCGCCTTGAAGTCCTCCTCCGAGAGCAACCCGGTCGGGCTGTCCGCGGCGCCGGAAGGCGCGGGCGCGGGTGCTGGGGCGGCGGCGCCCGCCGGCGGCTCGGCGGGCGGCGGGGGAGACGAGGCAGAGCAGGCGGTCGCCGCGAGCAGCGCGAGCGGCGCAGCCAGGCGGCGGAGGAGCGAGCGGAGCTTCATGGCCGCGCACCCTACCAGCTCGGGGCGGCGCGCCGGAAGGCTCGGCGCGGGGAGGTCGGGCCCGCCTACGTGGCGATGCGCAGGCGCAGATGGCTCGACGCGACGCCCCGCCGGACGGCGGACACGAGGGTGTCCGGGGAGAACGGCTTCGCGACGAACGCATGGGCGCCGAGCCGGAAGGCGCGTTCGCGCTCGCGCGCCGACGACATCGTGGAGACGACGACGAGCGCGACGTCGCGGTGGTGCCGGCTCTGCCGGATGAAGCGGATGAGCTCCAGCCCGTCGATGTCCGGCAGGTTGATGTCGATGATCACGGCGTCGTAGGCGCCGCGGTGCATCAACCGGAGCGCCGCGAACCCGCTCGCCGTCTCCACGATCTCCACCGCCGGCCCGAGCTGGGGCGCCCTCTCGAGCGCGGCCCCCATGTGCGCTCGCATCGCGGCGGAGTCATCGATGAGAAGGATGCGCGTCATAGGGGGCCTGCGGGGCTCTCGGGGCGCCTAGTACAACAGAAACAGCAAAAGCAAAAGCGGTCGCGAATTTTCCGACCCCGGCGGCCGGGCGCGCGCCGTCTTCCGCTTCCGCGCTCCGCCTCGCCTCGCCTCGGGGCAAGTCCAATGGGCAGACCTTCTCGCGCCGGCGAGCTGGACTGTTGCCCCACGCTTCCGGCAGAAACAGCTCGAAACCAATCGACGAATGCTCCAGTCCGTTGCTCACG
>JAICEP010000168.1 GCA_025924095.1 Sorangium sp. | reverse complement strand
GTTGAGCAGCTCGCCGAAGGCCTGGCCGCGCTCCCACTTGGCCGCGTCGTCGGCGGGGATCACGAAGACGAGCAGCGCCCTCTTCGCCTGCCGGGCGCGGCGGAACGCGGCCGAGACCTGGACCACCGACCCCTGAGCGGCGGAAGGCTTGCCCTTCTCGTCGCACGCGGCGCCGTCGCCGAACGCATCGCGGAGGAACCCGGGCCACGCGGTGGCCGCGAGCCCTGCTGCAGTCGCTCCCAGCCAATGCCTGCGCTTCATGGTCACTCCTCGCCGGCGCCCTTGCCGGCGTTCTCGATCAGATCGCTTTCAGGCTCGACACGCCGCGAGGGCTCGGACGCGAGCGGGGCGAAGGCCGCCCAGCCCGGCTGGATCAGTCGATCCCGATCCCGGCCCAGCACGATCGGCGCCGCCCCGGTGGATGTCAGCATCACGCGATCGCCCGCGGCGCGGTACTCGCCGGTCGCGAGGACCGCGCCGGTGCACCGGTCCTCGAGCGTGAAGCCCCCGGAGGCGTCCAGGAGGAGCGTCCGCAGCCCCGCGTCGTAGAGGCCCACCAGCTCCGCCTCCGCGCTGCCAGGCTCCGGCGAGCCGGGCGCGCCGCCTCCTGGGGCCGCGGGCACGGCGGCGAGCGCGTCCAGGGCATCCTCGTCTCCGCGACGGGAGGCGATGTCAACCGCGGCGGACGCCGCGCATAGACCCCCCTCGACGACGGTGAGGCGCCCGGGGCTCGCCCCGGGCGGTAGCCGTGCAACACGCTCAAAGCGGCACAGAAAAAGGAACAGACCTCATGAACGCCATCAGCAGCATCGCACTTGCAGGGGCAATCTTCAGCGTTTCGTCCGTCGCCGACGCGGCGGTCCAGAACCATCACGGCGGCCTCTGTCGTGCCCAGGCCCCCGAGCACATCAATCGGGTCTACTATCCCGCCAGCGGCATCGAGGCGCTGCAAGGCCTCAACGTGGTCTGCCCGCTCGTCACCACCGGGAGCAAGATCAATTATGTAGAGGTCAACGTCAGAGACACCACCCGGCCCGCCACCGGATGCTCCCTCACGGGAGTCGACTGGGATGGCACCGAGGTCGGCAACGTCAACTTCAGCGTCGCGCAGGGAGAGAAGTGGAAATCGGTGACGGTGCCCGACTCGATGAAGGGCTCGTTCGTATCGTACCTGCTCACCTGCTCGCTCCCGAAGAATCAGATCCTCACGAGCGTCAACGTCGGTACACCCTGAGCGTCGGGGGTGCGATCTCCGGGGCGTGCCCCGGGGACCGGTCGCTTGACTCGCCCCGCGGCTACCTTTACGATCTCGGCGCCCGTGAGCCCTCCCCTGGCCTATGTGTTCTGGCACTGGCGACAACCACAGACCGCCGCGGAGGAGTACGAGAGCCGACAGCGGGCCTTCCACGCGGCGCTCGCTGCGGCGCCCTCGTCAGGCTTTCTCCGGTCGTTCAGCGTCGGGCTCTCAGGGGCCCCCTGGGCGGCGGGCGGCGGCGACGTCTACGAGGACTGGTATCTGGTGCAAGATTTCGGTGCGCTCGGCGCGCTGAACGATGCCGCGGTCTCCGCCAGCCGCGCGGCGCCGCACGACGCAGCGGCCGCGGCGGCCAGCGGCGGGGCCGGAGGACTGTATCGCCTGCGGGCCGGAGCAGCGCTGCGCACGCCCGGGTACGCCCACTGGTTCGGCAAACCCGACGGCATGTCCTACGGTGAGCTCTTCGCTCGGATCACGCCGGTCCTGGATCAAGCGAGCGCCGGCCTGTGGATGCGCCAGATGGTGCTCGGGCCCGGCCGGGAGCTCTGCTTGCACGCGGCGACCCCCGTCTCCCTGCCCGCTCCGTTCGACGCGCTCGTCATCCCGCTCCGGCCGGCCTGGCCGGAACTCGCCCCCACCGGCACGGAACCGGCGCGCTGAGGCGCGCGCCTCGTGCCCGGCGCCAGCCGGATCCTGTATCCATGAAGATGGATCTCGCGTTCGTGCCGGGCTTCCAATGGATGAGACGCTCATCGCGCTGCCCCGCTGACAGGGCCGCGCCCGGCTGGATGACGCGTGGGGGTGAATTACGCGTTTGCACGACCCCGCCTGCGCGATGCACGGACGAACGCCTCGACCCCGTGGAAGGAGCGATGTAGAGTGCGCGCCATGCGCTACCGCCAGCTAGGTACAACCGGCACGCAGGTCTCGGTGCTCTGTCTCGGCGCCATGACCTTCGGCGAGGTCGACGAGAAGTCGATGATGCACAAGGTCGGCTCCGATGAAAAGGAGACCTTCGCCGTGCTCGATCGGGCCCTCGAGGCCGGCGTCAACTTCGTCGACACGGCCGACGTCTACGGCCCAGACGGCCTCTCCGAGCGCCTGTTCGGCGCGTGGCTCGCGTCGCGCAAGGCCCGCGACCGCGTGGTCGTCGCGACCAAGGGCCGCTTCCGGATGGCGCCGGGGCCGAACGGCACGGGGGCCTCGCGCATGCGGATCCTGCGGGCGATCGACGCGAGCCTCGCGCGGCTGGGCACGGACCGGATCGATCTCTACCAGATCCATATGCAGGATCTCCGCACGCCCGAGGAGGAGCTCGTGCGCGCGCTCGACGACGCAGCGCGCGCGGGCAAGATCGTGTATTTCGGCGCATCGAACTACACGGCGTACCGGCTCATGGAGTCGCTCTGGGTCGCCGACAAGCGCGGGCTCGACCGGTTCGTCACCTTGCAGGCGCATTACAACCTCGCGACGCGCGGGCTCGAGCGCGAGCACGTGCCGCTCTGCGCGAAGTTCGGCCTGGGCCTGCTGCCCTGGTCGCCGCTCGCGTCCGGCCTCCTGACGGGCAAGTACCGCCGCGGCGAAGCGCCGCCTCCGGGAACGCGGTTCGCTCAGTGGAAGGAGCGTTACAAGGGCTTTGACAAGGAGCGCAACTGGGCGATCGTCGAGGCGCTCGTGGCCGTCGCCGACGAGGTCGGAAAGACGCCGAGCCAGATCGCCCTCGCGTGGCTGCTCGCGCGGCCGGCCGTCTCGTCGGTCATCTTCGGCGCCCGGACGGTCGCGCAGCTCGACGAGAACCTCGGCGCCGGCGATCTCGATCTCCCCGCCGACGCCATCGCTCGCCTCGACGCCGCGAGCGCGCCCGAGCTCGGCGATCCATACGAGTTCATCAGGAACATCGACGGCGCCTGGTGAGCGCTCGACGGGTGCTCTCGCCGGGCGCCCGCGGCGCCCTCGCGGCGCGTCCTTGATCCGGCTCCGACCCCATGGCCCCTGACACCATCGCCGCATTGCTCGGAACCATGCTCGTGCTGGCTGTCGTCCCCGGACCCAGCGATATCGCGGTGGTCACGAGGTCCGCTGCATCCGGGTTCACGAGCGCGCTCTTCATGGTCGGCGGAATCGTCGCCGCCGACCTCGTGTTCATCGTGCTGGCCATCTACAGCCTGACGGCCGCGGCCGAGGCGATGGGCAGCCTGTTCGTCCTGGCGAAATACGCCTGCGCCGCGTACCTCATCTGGCTGGGAGCAGGCCTGTGGAGGGCCAGGCCCGATGTCGCCATCGCCGGGCCGGCGGCCCGCGCGGCCCGGTTCTCCGCTTTCGTCGGCGGGTTCTTCATCACGCTCGCGGACCCCAAGGCCATCCTGTTCTACATGGGTCTGTTCCCCGCGTTCCTGGACCTGTCGAGGGTGTCCCTGGCCGACACGGCCATCCTCATGTCGATCGCCACCGGCGTCGTGGGCGGGGTGAAGCTCGGCTATGCGTACGCGGCCGAGAGGGCGACATCGTTCTTCGAGAACTCCACGGCAAGAAGAAGGCTGAACATGGCCGCCGGAACGGTGATGCTCGGCACCGGCGTCTACGTGCTGTTCCGCGGATAGCGCAGGTCTGGCCACGTAAGCCGATGTCGCGCCCGCGCTGCCCTCGCCCCTCCGCGCGCTCGCGCCGCCGCACCGCAAGCTCGCCAGCGAGAGCGCTCCAGGGGCAGGACCGCCGAGGTGCTCCCGCCGCACATCCGGCACGGTGATGAAGCTCCCGAAGTAAGCCCCCGCCGGGCGGCGAGCGGCGCATCGTCCGGCGGAGCCTCTCGCGCGCGCGGCGCCCCGGACCCTGCCGAGACTGCTTGCCACGCGCGCCGTTCGGGCGCGACGATCGGCGCTCCATGAGACGCGCCGCCCTCCTGCTCCCGATCGCCCTCGTCGCCGCGTGCGCCGGCGCTCCGGCTCCCCAGCACGGCCCTGTCGCGCCGCTGCCTCCGGCGCCCCGCGCGGCGCGCGCCCAGCCCGCCCTCGCGGCGGCGCAGCCCGTGACCGCGCCGGAAGGGCTCTCCTCGGTGCTGCGGATCGCCGACCCGCAGCGGAGCTGGAGCCACGTCACGCAGCTCATGGCGAGCACGCCCTTCGGCGTGTTGCTGTTCAGCGCGGGCCCGATGGGACCCGAGATGCTGCTCGAGCAAGCGCTGGGGCCGGCGCTCGCCGACGTGGTCGATCTGGACAAGCCGATCGACGTCGCCTGGTTCGGCATCACGGACCCGGAGCTGCGCCCCGTGGTCTCCCTGTCGGTCGCGGAGCAGGAGGTGCCGCGGCTGCACGACCGCTTCGTTCTCAAGGAGCACCGAGGCATGCTGCGCGTGGAGGGCGTGCGCGACGCGGATCCCGACGAGGAGACGCCGCGCCAGAGCTGCGCCTTCGAGCCCGGCGAGCGCCGGGGCGGCGCGCGCCTGCTCTGCGCCAAGGACGCGAAGGATATCGACGCCGCCGCGCCCTACCTCGTGGAGGTCGTGGGCCGGGAGCCGATCGAGGCGGACGCGCGGCTCGAGATCATGGAGTGGACCCTCCGCGAGGTCATGAAGAGCCCGGACGACGCGGACGGCGACGACGGCCCCACGGGGGCGATGGGCCGGGAGATCGGCGACGCGTTCATGCGCGACCTCGAGAGCATGAGCATGGACCTCAGGTGGGGCCGCGCGGAGGTCGACATCGGCTTCAGCATGCGCTTCGCGAGCCGGCGCTCGCCCCTCACGCTGGCCTTCGCCCCGGCCGTGGCGCCGGACGCCGCCCCCCCGCCAGCCTTCCTGCGCCTGCCGGGCGACACGGCCGTCGCCTTTTACACGCAGGGCGCGTCGCGCGCGGAGCTCACCCCGCTGCGCGAGGTCATCTTCCCGGCGCTGCGCGACGACCTGGTGGACGACGGCTACGACGCGGCGGCGCTCGATCGGCTCATCGAGCGCCTCGACACGCTGTTCGTCACGGGCGGCCCCATCGTGATGGGCGCGGGCGGGGATCGCGCGGCGGCGGAGCGGGCGCTCGCGGCCTACCAGGGCGGCAAGGGCGCAGCGCGCTCGCAGAAGGCGGTGCACCGCGCGCTGCAGAGCTGGATCCTTGTCGCGGTCGAGGAGCCGGCCCAGACCTGGATCCCGGGGATGAAGGAGCTGCTCCTGCTCGGCGAAGAGCTGGACAGGCTCAAGGCGAGCCCGAAGGCGGCCGGCGGCGCGGGCACGCCCGGCGGCGCGCCGGAGGGCCGCGCGAGCAAGGACGACGACGAGGACGAGGACGAGGACGAGGACGAGGACAAGGAGCGCACAACGCCCGTGATCGTCCGCGCGCCCGCCACGCTGCCCGCGGGGACGCTGCACGTCGAGCTGCGCTCCAAACCGCTCACGAAGGACGCCCCGCCCGCGCACACGACCCATTTCTACGTCGTGCCCGCCGGCCAGCGGACGTGGTTCGGGATCGGCGAGAACGACGCCGCCGTGGTGGCGCGGCTGCGCGTCGCCGCCGACCCAGGGCGCGACGAGCGCACGCTCGCCGCGGCGCCGGGCCTTGAGGCGCTGCGGCAGCCCGGGACGCTGGCCGGCGGGCTCTTCTCGCTGGCGGGCCTCGTGTTGCTGGGGGCGCGCGGGGACACGCCGGAGGCGATCGGCGAAGCCGCCAAGGAGCTCGCCGGGCTCGCGACGCTGCCGGCGCGCGGCGAGGTCTCGATCCCGCTCGCGGTCACCTCCGAGGTGCTCGGCTCCGGCGCCGCCCGCGTCACCGCCCGCGTGCGGCTGCCCCTCACGGCGATCCACGACGCGATCGCGCTCGGCTCGCGCTGACGCCGAGCCCCCTCGAGAGGCGCGCGGGCAGCGCGCGAGGCCGCCTCACATCGAGATGTTGATCGTGGGCGTCTGGTCCGTCGTCCAGCCGCTGACGCTCGGGAAGTAGGTCGTCTCCTCGTCGCCGCCCTGGCTCGTGTGGATCTGGTACCGGCGATTCGCTCCGCAGTTGAAGAGCGCCCCATAGACGACCGATTTCGTCTGACCGGCGCCGACCAGCTCGGACGAGGTGTTCGCGAGCTTGCTCCACGTGCCGCCGGACACCTTCACCTTGCTCTCATCCCAGTTGACCGTGAACGCCTGGCTGCCGGAGTTGTGCACACGCACCGTGATCTGACACCCGGCCACGGCGTCATTCGGCGCGCTCACAGCGACCGCGGCGCCGATGGGCAACAGAAAGGCGGCGGCGATCAAGGTCCGGCGGATGAGCACACGTTGTTCGAGCTTCATGGCGAGTTCTCCTCTGGTTGTGCGGCCGTCGATTCATCGCGACGGCGCGCTCTCGCCGGCACACTCAGCAACCGGCAGGCCAGACGCGAGCTCGCGCCGTTTCCCGCGAGGATCGAGCCTCATCGCGGTCGCGCGCCGCCTGCCTCGACCGCGCCGAGGCGCTCGCGCCGAGCCCGCCGGCACGCGCAAGCGCGCTTTTCCTCGGAGCGCCACGGGTGACACACTGTCACAGGGGTGTCCGGTGACACCCTGTGACAGGAGGCGCCTCCACGTCTCCCTCGGTGGGCGCGGCGCGCTCGATCCGTCGCCGGGAGAGGCCACGACGTCGCTGCCGGACACGGGGGCGCGGGACGAGCGTCGGCTACGCCCGCTTCGGCGGGATCGGGTACATCGCGGCCAGGTCGTCGTTCCGCCGGAACCCGAGCGCCTCCCTGTGAACGCGCAGCTCCCACAGCGCCTGCGCCGCCACCTCGCGCTGCCGGTTGAAGGCCGCGACCCTCGCCGCCCGCTCTCTCGAGTCCGCGCCCTCGCCCTGGGCGAGCTCATCGAGCGCCTTGCCCTGCAGCTCGAGCTCGAGCAGCGCGACGTTGATCTTGTCCTCGGACCGTCCGAGCGCCGAGGCCATCTCCCTGAGGATCTCGCCGGCGAGATCCGACGGGTCAGAGGCGGGCAGGCGCTGCCGGAGACGATCGAGGTACGGGCTCTTGTACCCCTGGTCCTTGAGCTGGTCGACGAGCTTCTTCCACGTGGGCTCGGCCATGCCGCCAGAGCGTAGCAGCGCCCCGGGGACGCACCGCCTCCGCCGCGGACGCCGCCAGTGCGTCCGCGGCCGGCGCGCCCGCGCGCGCCGCAGGGGCCCGGCCGAGCCTGCCTGATCCAACCCTCGTCCCTCAGAGCCACCGAGGAGAGCAAACAGCAGAAGTTCATGACGGAAATCAGGCAAGAATCAGGCAAGAATCAGGCAAGAATCAGGCGAAGCCAGACCGCCACCGACTCCCCGTGTCGTCTTGCGCGGTGCGGGGACGAGCGATAATCTGGTCAATCAACGTTCGATGCTCCCGCGGGCGACGGGACTCGAGGGCCAATCATTATGCTCGATCCTGCCGGACAGCCAGGACGTCACGCCGTCGTCATCGGCGCCGGGATCGCCGGGCTCATCGTGGCTCGGGTCCTCACCGATCACGTCGAGCGGGTCACCGTGATCGAGCGGGATCGCGCGTCGCCCGAGGGCGACGCGCGCAGGGGCGCCCCGCAGGGCCGCCACGTGCACGTGCTGCTCACCGGCGGCAGCCGCGTGATCGAGCGGCTCTTCCCGGGCATGGATGAGGAGCTCGCGGCGGCGGGCGCGCCGGGCGGCGACTGCGGCCTGTGCTCGATCGTCCACTTCCCCGCGTGCCGGATGCCGCGCCGTCGCCTCGGCTTCGATCTCCGCCTCGCGAGCCGGACGCTGCGCGAGCGCCTGCTCCGCCGCCGGCTGGACCGCGACGCGCGGATCACGTTCCGGGAGGGCGCGCTCGTGAAGGGGCTGCTCGGCGACGGCCAGAGGGTCAGTGGCGCGCGGGTGCGGTCGCGCGACGGAGGTGAGGAGGCGCTGCGCGCCGATCTCGTCGTGGTCGCGTGCGGCCGCGACGCGCCGGTCACGGCCTGGCTCGAGGAGCTCGGCCACCGCGCCCCCCGGGAGGAGGTCGTCGACGCGCACCTCTCGTACGCGTCGCGCTGGTACCGGCCCCGCTCGGTGGACACGCGCGACTGGCACTTTGCCATGGACATGCCGAGCTCCCCGCGCCACCGGCGGGGCGGCGCCGCGGTGCGATATGAGGGCGGCAGATGGCTCCTCACGCTCGAAGGCATCGCCGGAGACCGGGCGCCCTCCGGGGATGCGGAGTTCGTCGCGTGGGCTCGCTCCCTCCGGGTGCCCGAGATTCACGCCTTGATCCAGGACGCCGAGCCCATCTCGTCCATTCATGGATTCGCGAGGACGGAGAACCGGCGCCGCCATTTCGAGGAGATGGCGAGCTTCCCGGACGGGCTCGCGGTGCTCGGTGACGCGGTGGCGGCCTTCAACCCCATCTATGGCCAGGGCATGAGCGTCGCGGCGCTCGGCGCGCAGGAGCTCGACGCGTGTCTGCGAGAGCAGCGGGCGCGGCTGGGCGCGCCGGGCCTCGACGGGCTCTCGCGGCGCTTCCAGCGGCGGCTGGCCCGCGTCACGGAGATGCCCTGGCAGTTCGCGACCGGCGAGGACTTCCGCTGGCCCGAGACCACGGGAGGACGTCCAGGGGCGATCCAGCGCTTCATGAACGCCTATTCGGACCAGGTGATGCAGCTCGTCGAGGACGACGCCGAGGCAGCCCGCACGCTCATGCGCGTCCTGCACTTCATCGAGCCTCCCAGGGCGCTGTTCCGGCCGTCGATCGCGGGCCACGTCCTGGCGCGCGCCGCGCGGCCTGCGCTCGCGAGCGCGCGCCACTCCGCGAGCGCCGCCGCCGCACGGCTCTTCACGCTCGCCGAGCGCCGGGGCGGCATCCGGTGAGCCGGTAACCCGAGCGTTCGACGCGGACGCGCGTCGTCGCGGAGGGCGGGGATCGATCGCGCTCGGGCCCGACGAGCCAGGCCCCCTGACCCTCGCGCCGGAGGCCGTCGTCGACCGGCGCTGCTCGCGGGCCGTCAGCGCGCCCGGAGCGCCTCGTCGAGGTCGGTCCAGAGGTCGTCGATCGACTCGAGGCCTATCGAGAGCCGGAGCAGGTTCGGCGGCGCCAGCGTGCGCGGGCCCTCGACGGTCGCCCGGTGCTCGACAAGGCTCTCGACGCCGCCGAGCGAGGTCGCGCGGAGAAAGACCTTCACGCGGCCGGCGGCGCGGAGCGCGTCCTCGGCGCCGCCCCGCACGAGGACCGAGAGCATCGACCCGAACCCGCCCTTCATCTGCCGCGCCGCCACCGCGTGTCCGGGGTGCGACTCGAGCCCTGGATACAGCACCCGCTCCACGCCGGCATGGACCGCGAGCCGGCGGGCGAGCTCCAGGGCGGTGGCGCTCGCCCGGCTGACGCGCACGAAGAGCGTCCGCATGCCACGCAGCAGGAGCCACGCCTCGAACGGGCCGGGGACCGCGCCCTGCACGTGACGGAGGTGGCGGATGCGCTGCCATGCCTCGTCGTCGCGCGCGGCCACGATCGCGCCGGCGAGGACGTCGCTGTGGCCGTTGAGCGCCTTGGTCGCCGCGTGCATCACGAGGTCGGCGCCGAGGGCGAGCGGCTGGGTGTGGACGGGCGTGGCGACCGTCGAGTCGACGGCGAGCCGCGCGCCGCCCGCGTGCGCGATGTCGGCCGCGGCGGCGATGTCGACGACGTCCCAGGTGGGGTTCGCGGGCGTCTCGATCCAGACGAGGGACGTCGGGCCGCGCTGGACGGCCGCGCGGAGGGCGTCGAGATCTGTCGCGTCGACGAGCTCGAGGTCGACACCCCACGTCGCGCACCACTCGGTCATCCAGAGGCGGAGGCCGTTGTACATCGCGCGCGAGGCGACGAGGCGCGCCCCCGGCCGCAAGAGCGCCTGCACGGCCGTGGTCGCGGCGGCCATGCCCGACGCGAACAGGCGTGCGTCGGCGCCGCGCTCGAGCTCCGCGAGCAGCCCCTCGGGCGCGCGGTACGTCGGGTTGTCGTCGCGCGTGTACTCGTGCGCGGCGGGCAGGCGATAGCCCTCGTCGCGCGCGTACGTCGTGCTCGCGTGGAGCGGCGGCACGACCGCGCCGGTCGCGTCGTCGACGAAGTGGCGCGCCTGCGCGGCGAGCGTCTCGGGAGAGGTCATGGGCCCGAGGATAGCGCGGGCGCCGCGGCGCGACCCAGATCCGGGCAAACTGCCCGCAACGGAGCTCCTCCGGCGTGTCCGGTAGCGCTACCGTGGGCGGCACGCCCGGGTACCAGCAGAAGATCCAGGTGTCCGGGCGCGACGGGCAGGGAGACAGTTCCGACATGCTCAGCGCGAGCGGCTTCTGTGATCACGCCGAGTTCAGCTCGCCTATCGGGCGTGCGCCACGGCGACGTCTTCAAAAAACAACGTCAGGCGGTAGCATTCGCCGTGAACCAGGGCTCTGGGCAAAGGGTCCCGAACCATATCAGTCCTGTCACCGCGCCCTTCCTGTGCGAGCGGGTGGCGCACGGCGCAGTGGCCGGCGCGAAAGCGGCCATCAACGCGACCAAGGTGACCGAGGAGCTGTACACCGACGCTCTAGTCGGCGCCTGCTTAGCTGCTGAGCCCGTCTTACACGCAGCTGAGCGCCGTCCCGACACCGGCAGGCATCTGGAGACGCGGCCGCGCTTCTGGTATCGCTCGTCGAGACCTCTCATGCCTGCTGCGCGACCAGACGCGAACTACATCGGCGCGACCCAGACGCTCTCGCAGTCCGCGGAGTTGCCGGCGCGCCGGAACGTCCGCCGGATAGCGCTGCTCGTCCACTACCCCGGCGGGATGGAGGTCGCGATGCTGGATTCCGGCGCGCCCGTCACGGTCGGACGAGCAGCCCCTGCGGACCTGCGCATCGACGACCGCACCCTGTCGCGCGAGCACGCGAGGTTCGTGCTGACCGGGGATCGGGTGCGGGTCGAGGATCTCGGCTCGAAAAACGGCGTCTGGCGCTCCGGCCGGCGCGTCGCGTGGGCCGAGATCGAGATCGGTGATGAGGTCCTGCTGGGGAGCGTCCCAGCGACGGTCCAGGCGCTCGGTGCAGGCGGCGAGTCGCTCCGCATCGAGGGGGAGGAGCGGTTTCGTCAGCACGTCGACGAAGAACTCGCGCGGGCTCGGGCGTTCCGCCGGCCGTTCGCCCTCCTGCTCGTGCGCATGGCGCGGAACGATGCTGATGAGCCGCAGCCGGATGCCGCGCCACCCCTTACCTGGATCGAGACGCTGCGCGCGCGGATCCGACCGGTGGACCGCATCGCGCTCTACGGGCCCGATGCCGTCCAGGTGCTCCTGCCCGAGACGGG
>JAICEP010000167.1 GCA_025924095.1 Sorangium sp. | reverse complement strand
CTCGGAGTGGTGCGATACGCTGCTCCGGCTGCCCTCCGGCGTGCGGCTCGTGCGCGTGCGGATGGAGGACGCTCTCGGGTAGTGCGTTGCGCCCACGCGGCTCCGTGAGGGAAGAAGAGAGGATAGCTCCGCGCTCTTTGATGCTCTGTTTTCAGGAGCAGCGTCGGAGGAGCCGGCGGCGCGGGGGGCGCCGTTCGATTGGGCCTCAGAGGCCGACGGTGGCGCGGAAGAACTGGCCGTCTCCCTCGATGGCGTAGCCCCCGGAGGCGAACGGGACGAAGATGGATCCGCCCTGGCGGAGGTCGCGGGCGAGGCCGCGCGCATCGGTCAGCGACGCGTGTCCCCGGGTGCACAGCACGATCTCCGGGCCGCGCCGGTCGTCCGTCCTCCAGGTGGACACGGCGTCGAGCTCGATGCGGGAGAGCCGGAACTCCGGCGCGGGGGTGTCGTAGAACGACTCTGCGCCGGCCCGGCGCGGCGCGACCGGCTCGACGCGCCACGGGGAGAAGTCGAGGACGCGCACGAGCTCGTCGACGTTGACGTGCTTGGGCGTGAGCCCGCCGCGGAGCACGTTGTCCGAGCTCGCCATGATCTCGATCCCGACCCCGTGCACGTACGCGTGCAGCCGGCGCGGCGGCAGGTACAGCGCCTCGCCCGGATCGAGGTGCACGTCGTTGAGCAGGAGCGCGATCACGACGCCGATGTCGCCCGGGTAGAGCTCGTGCAGGCGGAGCGCCCAGCCCGAGGCCCGCGCGAGCCAGCCGCCCGCCTGCGCGCGCGCCCGGCACGCCTCGACCACCGAGGAGACGAGCTCCCGCCGCGCCGCCGGGTCGAGCGCGAGGAGGCCCTGGAAGAGCCGCGCGACGGCGGCAGCGTCGACAGGCGCGGCGCCGCGCGGGACGAGCGCGTCCGCCGGACCTCCGGCGAGGAGCTCGAAGACCTCCGGCAGGGCGTCGGCCGGCCGGAAGCCGCAGAGCGCGTCGAACGGGGTGAGCGCGCAGAGGAGCTCGGGCTTGTGGTGCGGGTCGCGGTAGGTGCGCTCGGGCGCGTCGACCGGGATACCGGCCGCGTTCTCCGCGTCGAACCCGCGCCGCGCCTGCGCCTCGTCCGGATGCGCCTGCAGCGACAGCGGCTGGCCGGCCGCGAGCACCTTGAGCAGAAAGGGGAGCCGCGCGCCGAATCGATCGCGCGTCGGCCCGCCCAGGAAGGCGTCCGCGTGCCTGGGGATGGCGTCGATCAGGCGCTCACGGCCCCCGTCGAGCTCGATGCACGAGGACGCCGCCGGGTGGGCGCCCATCCAGAGCTCGGCCTGGGGCTTGTCGGAACGTCCCTGTCCGAGCAGCGCCGCGATGGCCTCCCGCGAGCCCCAGGCATACTCCTGAACACGGTTCTCGAGCGAAAACATGGATAGCTCCTGAGGGGCCCACCCTACCTGATGGCTCCGGGGAAGTCAGCCCTTGAGCGCGCGGGCGAGGCGGCGAGCGGCGCCGGCTTTACGCGGGCCGGCGTGCGCCCTACGCTCGGCGAATGACCACGATCAAGGACGACGCGACGTTCACTCCCCTTCTTGCGAGGCTGCGCGACGCCGCGCTGGCCTATCCCGAGGCGGTGGAGGAGTTCCCCTGGGGCGATCGCGTCGCCAAGGTGCGCGGGAAGATCTTCGTCTTCCTCAACACCCACGAAGGGAAGCTCCGCGTCACCGCCAAGCTCCCGCAGTCGGGCGAGGCCGCGCTCATGCTGCCGTTTGCTGAGCCGACCGGGTACAACCTCGGCAAGAGCGGGTGGGTGACAGCGCGCTTCGGTCCGAAGGACCGCGTGCCCGAGGCGATGCTGCTCGAGTGGATCGAGGAGAGCTACCGCGCGGTGGCGCCGAAGCGGGCCTTGCGGGCGCTCGACGACGCGGCGCCGGAGCTGGGGGAGAAGGGGGCTGCGGCGAAGAAGGGGGCTGCGGCGAAGAAGGGGGCGGCGGCGAAGAAGGGGGCTGTGGCGAAGAAGGGGATTCCGACCAAGACGACGTTGGCGAAGCAGGGGATTCCGGCCAAGAAGAAGGCGCCGGCGCCGCGAGCGCAGCTCGCCCGGAAGCGGGGATAGCGCCGCGCTCGCGAGCGTTCACCCGAGCACACCCACGGGAAAACATCGATGCGCCAGAGCGAGCCATCCACACAAGCCTCCTCCGCTCCGCAAGGGCCTGCCGCCCGGCGCCCTCCGCCGCCCCCGCCGCGCTGGCGCCGGCTCCGGGCCGTCGTGCTCGCCGGCGCCGTGCTCTACCTCGTCGTGGTCGTCGCGATCTGGCTCGCCCTGCCCGTCCTTGGCGACCGCTGGTGGCCCGCGACGCTCTTCCTCTTCGGCCCGCGCCGGCTCCTCGCTCTCCCTCTGCTCGTGATCGTGCCCGCCGCGCTCCTCCTGCATCGCCGTGCCCTCCTCCTGGCGGCGCTGGCGTCAGCCATCGTGGTCGGGCCCATCCTGGGATACTCCCTCTCGCTCCGGGCGATCGCCGGCGGGACGGGCCGCGGCGATCTGCGCGTCGCCTCGTTCAACACGGGGAGCCGCGCCATGAGCATGGAGCGACTCAAGGGCTTCGTGGCCGAGTCCCGGCCCGACGTGCTCGCGCTGCAGGAGTGCGCGACGCCGGAGCCGGAGCTGACTGCCGCTTTTCCGGGGTGGTTCGTCCACGTCGACCGTGGGATGTGCCTCGTGAGCCGGTATCCGCTCCTCGAGGTCGAGTCCAGGGACCGCCGCGACGTCTGGCGTGCAGGCGGCCACGGCGCCATCCTTCGCTACGCGATCGCGCTGCCGGACCGCGCGGCCCCCGGCGCTCGGGCCGGCTCCCCCGGCCCAGGCGCCAGCGTCGGCGCGCCGGACGCGCCGGACGCGCCCGGGACGCGCACCTTCAGCCTCCTCAACCTGCACCTGGAGACGCCCCGCGACGCGATCGAGGCGCTGATGCATGGCCTGTGGAAGCAGGCAGCGGAGCACGAACGCGTCATGGCGCTGCGCACGTGGGAGTCCGAGCTCGCGAGGCAATGGGTGGACGAGGCGCCTCATCCGGCCGTGATCGTCGGCGATCTCAACATGCCGGTCGACAGCGCCATCTACCGGCGCTTCTGGGCGGGCTTCGAGAACGCGTTCTCCCACGCCGGGCTGGGGTTCGGCGCGACGAAGCGGACGCGCTGGTTCGGTATCCGCATCGACCACGTGCTCGCCGGGCCCGGCTGGACGACCGAGCGCGCCTGGATCGGCCCGGATCTCGGCTCGGACCACCTCCCCATCCTCGCCGACCTGCGCTGGACGGGCAGCCCGCGCCAGGGGTCGCCCTGAAGCTCAGCAACTTCGGTCAGGCATGACGGGCAGCCCCTCGCTACCCTGTCGCTCGCCGTGGAGGACACCCGCTTGACCGAGGCCACCGCGAACACCTGCTTCGTCCGGTTCCGCAGGGTGCTCGAGTACATCGACGCGCACCTGGACGAGGACTTGACGCTCGAGCGGCTGAGCGGCGTCGCCGCGTTCTCGAAGTACCACTTTCTCCGGCAGTTCTCCGAGCTCTTCGGCCTGGGCGTCCATCAGTACGTGAAGCTCGTTCGCCTGCGACACGCCTCGTACCGGCTCGCCCTCCAGGATCGAGCCCGGATCATCGACATCGCGATGGCGAGCGGGTACGAGAGCCCCGAAGCGTTCTCCCGCGCCTTCAAGAAGGCCTTCGGCCAGACCCCGTCCGAGTTCCGAGAGCAGCCCCGGTGGGACTCGTGGCATGCGACCCACGAGCGCCTCAGAGAGGCGAGGACCTTGCCCCTGCAGGCCGACGATCGTGCCGGAGACGTGAAGGTCGCGCGCTTCGAGGAGACGCGCGTCGCCGCCCTCGAGCACCGGGGCGACCCGAGGCTCATCCTGGAATCCGTGCGGCGGTTCATCGGGTGGCGCAAGGAGAACAGACTGTCGCCGAGGGGCAGCGCGACCTTCAATATCCTCCACGACGACCCGGCCGATACCCCGCCGGAGGCCTACCGCATCGACCTCTGCGCGGCCACGCATCGCCCCGTGTCAGAGAACCCGTTCGGCGTCGTCGAGAAGACGATCCCCGGCGGCCGCTGCGCCGTGCTGCGGCACATCGGCGGCGATGACACGCTCTTCCAGGCTGTGAAGCACCTGTACGCGACCTGGCTCCCCGCGAGCGGAGCGGCGCCGCGGGATTTCCCGCTCTTTCTGCAGCGGGTGCGCTTCTTCCCGGAGGTGCCCGATCACGAGGGCGTCACCGACATCTTCCTCCCGCTCCAGTAGACGATCCCATTCCCGGCCTCTCCCCTCATCCAGATGGCCTCCGGAGAAACAAGCATGAATCGATTCGTGGGCAGCCGCAGCCTCGTCGTGCGAGACGAGACGAAGAACCTCTCGTTCCCGGTGCTGTTGATGTACCCGACGCGCGTCCCTGCCCAAGTCGTGGCGATGGGTCCTTACTCGCTCGAAATTGCCCCGAACGCCCCCGTCGACGGGGGCCCGCTGCGCCTCGTGATCCTCTCGCACGGCAGCGGCAGCTCACCCCTCGTGTACCGGACGATCGCTTCCCACCTCGCGCGGAGCGGATACGTCGTCGCGATGCCCGAGCACCCCGGGGACAATCGCAATGATCGATCCATGTCAGAGACGGTCGAGAACCTGCGGGATCGACCCCGGCATGTCCGTCTCACGGTGGATGCCGCCTGCTCCGATGCGGAGATCGGGCCGCACGTGCGGGGCGACGACATCGCGGTCATCGGGCACTCCATGGGGGGCTACACCGCGCTCGCCCTTGCGGGCGGGAAGCCCTGGGCAGGGCCGGGGCAGCGGGTCGAGGTCACGAAGGACCCGCGCGTGAAGGCGCTGGTCCTGATGGCGCCCGCGACGGGCTGGTTCGGCCTCAACGACTCCTTGCAGGACGTCACGGTGCCCATCCTCATGCTCGTCGCGGAGCACGACCGCATGACGCCGAGATGGCAAGGGCAGCTCGTGCTCGACCTCATTCCCGACCGGGCTCAGGTCACGCTCAAGATCGTCGAAAATGCAGGCCATTTCTCCTTCTTGAGCCCGTTTCCTCCGCAGATGCGGACCCCGGGCTTCTTGCCCGCCAGCGACCCCGCCGGGTTCGATCGCGAGGCGTTTCACCGCGAGCTCCCGCAGGACGTGCGCGAATTCCTCGACAGGACCTCGACACCCAGAGGGTAGGTCGTCCCCCGGCGCCGGGGATCCAGCTTGCTTCGATGGAATTTTATCGTGTCAAGGCACCCGCGAGAATGATCTCCCGCTCTCGATCCAGCAAGTGGGCTATCCTGCGCGCCCACTGCGGAACCTTGTTCGGGAGTCTTCCATGAAACGATCACGCTCAGAGAATCTTCGCAACCTCGGCATCTTGCTCGGCCTCGGCTTCTCGCTCGCCATCGCCGGTTGCGGTGACGAGGAGGGCGGCGGCAGCGCCGGCACCACCACGAGCAGCAGCAGCAGCAGCACCACCAGTGGCGGCACCCCCAGCGGCAGCACCGCCACAAGCGGCAGTGGCGGCGGCGGCGGCACAGGCGGCAGCGACGGCGGCACGGGCGGCAGCGGCGGCGCGAGCGGCGCCAGCGGCACGGGTGGCAGCGGCGGCAGCGACGCGGGGCCATCGCTCAGCTTCTTCGTGTCGAGCACCGGGAGCCCGACCGCGAACCTGGGTGGGCTCGCCGGAGCGGATAGCCGGTGCCAGGAGCTGGCCGAAGCGGTCGGCGCCGGAGCGAAGACATGGCGCGCCTACCTCAGCGTCGAGAAGGGCCCGAACGATCAGCCGGTGCACGCCAAGGACAGGATCGGCGCCGGCCCCTGGTACAACGCGAAGCTCGTGATGGTGGCCGCGAACATCGAGGAGCTGCACTCGAGGTTCGGTGATCACACCGTGTTCCTCGATGAGAAGGGCGAGATGGTGCCTGGTCAGTGGCCGAACTCCCCCACGCCGAACCAGCACGACATCCTCACCGGCACCGACCGGAACGGCACCCTGAAGGCCGGCCAGACGTGCGCGGACTGGACCTCCGAGGACGCGGGCCAGACCGCCTGGGTCGGGCACTCCGACGGGACGGGCCCCAACCAGAGCATGGCCGACATGTACCGGCCGTGGAATTCGGTGCACTCGAGCGGCAGCTGCGCCGACACCGCCCCGGGAGGCGGCAACGGCCGCGTCTATTGCTTTGCCGCGAACTGATCACCGGTCCTGATCTCCCGGCGAGAGGGCCAGGCTCGCGCGGATAAGACGCGATGAGCCGCGCGCCCGCTCAGGGCCTGAACGCCTCCGCGACGTCGGTCAGGCCGAAGCCTTGCTGCGTCCCGCCGCCTGGCACGTAGATCGTCGAGCCGACCGCGACCGCGCCGGTGCCGTGGCGCGGCGTCAGCATCGGCGCGAGCACCTGCCACGTATCGCGCGCGGTGTCGTAGGCTTCGTTGTCGTCGAAGATGCCCAGCGATCCCGGCTCCTCGTTGCCCTCGCCGCCGATGACGTAGATCGTCTCGTCCTTCACGGCCGCCGCGACGCCGCCGCGCGCCGTCGGCATCGGCGCGCGCGTCGACCAGGCGCCCGCCGGGAGATCGTACGCGAACACCGTATCCTTGACGTTCCCCTGGCCGTTCGCCCGCCCGCCGAGCACATAAAACGTCGAGCCCACGACCGCGCCGCCGACGTGATCGCGCGGCTCGGGAAGGTCCGGCAGCGTCTCCCACGCGCCGGTCACGACGTCGTACGAGGCGAACGCGAGCACCGTGTCCTGGAACTGAGGCGACAGCGAGCGCAGACCGCCCGCCAGGTAAATCTTCGTGCCGCTCGCGCCGACGGCCGCGCTCCCGCGCTCGGTCCCCTCAGGCATGGGATCGAGCTCAGTCCACGCGTCCGTGGCCGGGTCGTACTCGAACGCATCGCCGACGGCCGTCCAGGGGACCTCGCCGATCATGCCGCCGAGCAGGTAGATCTTGCCGCCCGCGGCCGCGACATTCGGGTGATTCAGCGCCATCGGCAGCGGCGCGGCCTCGGACCACGTCCCCTCGCCAGGATCGTAGATCTCGACGCGCCCCGTGTTCAACTGGTCGCCGCCGGCGCCCGCGATGACATAGACCTTGTCGTCGAGCGCCACGACGCCGTGCTCCTGGCGCGGGCCACCCGCGATCGGAGCGAGCTCGCGCCAGCCCGAACGCGCGTCGGTGCTGCCGCCCTCGCCAGAGCCCGTGCCGCTCTCGCTCGCGCTCGACCCGTCGTCGACGCAGGCGGCCGCGACCAGGGAGAGGCAGAGAGAGAAGCCGAGGGCGGTGATGGGTCGCATGGTGTTCTTTTCCTTTCGGTGCTCGGTCAAATCGATCCATGCCGCCTTCATGAGGCATCACCCCCCCGACCTGTTTCAGGGCCATCGACCCCACGGCTCCCGAGACCGCGGGCCTCGCGGGCGGCGGCGCGTGGCGGCACGTCGCGTCGCGCGACGGCGTTTCATCGTCACGGCAGAGCGTAATGCCGGCCCCGAGGGCGGTCCACGCCGCGGCGTACCTGGATGGCCGTTACTATCTATCGACGGCGTCGATAGGCTGTTCGAGGAGCGGGCGCGGCATCCCGGCGTGGATCTCGCGACAGATCTCGGAGATGCACCTGCGGAGCCAGACGTGCGCGGGATCCTTCTGCCGCGTCGCGCTGAAGAGGCACGAGAACGGGAAGGGCGGGATGGCGAGCGGCGGCTCGACCACGCGGAGGCCGAGGAGCGGCGCGGTCGCGTGAACGAAGCTGCTCGGCAGCGTCGCGATCAGGTCCGTGTGCGCGACGACGAACAAGGCCGCCGAGAAATGCGGCAGCCGGAGCGCGATGCGCCGGCGGTGCCCGAGCCGCGCGAGCGCGTCGTCCAGGGGGCTCCCCGGCAGCTCGTAGGGCGCGACCAGGATGTGCCCGGCGGCGGCGTAGGCATCGAGCGTGACGCCCTCCCTGACGCTGGGATGGTCGCGGTGCGCGACGCACACGAACGGCTCCTCCAGCAGCCGCTGCGCGACGAGGCCGGAGAGCGGCTGGAACCTCACGCAGAGCGCCACGTCGACCTCGCCCGACTGGACCGACCGATCCACATCCATCCTGAAGGAGCGCAGGACGACATCGACGCCGGGCGCCTCGCGGCGCAACCGCGCCATGAGCGGCGGCAGCACCAGGATCACGGCCCAGTCAGGTGCGGAGAGCGTGAACGTCCGATCGAGGCGCGACGGCTCCACGTCCGTGGCCTGGCCGAGGAGCTGCTCCAGGGAGTCGAGCTGCGCGCGCAGGGGCGCCACGAGCTCCTCGGCGAAGCTCGTCGGCCGGAGCGCGGCCCCGGTGCGGACGAAGAGCGGATCGCCGAACACCTCGCGAAGCCGCCCGAGCGCATGGCTCACTGACGACTGCGCCCGACCAAGGCGCTTTGCCGCGACGACGGTGCTCTGGCTCCGGAGCAGCTCGTCGAGCACGACAAGCAAGTTCAGATCGACGGAGGCGAGGCGGACGTGGCGACTCATGGCATGTGCAATACATCACCACGCCCCGATCAAGACAACCTACGCGACCGCTTCACGGCGTCGGGGGCTATCTTGGGACGGTCAGCCAGATGACGCCTACCCCGACACGAACGACAGGCTCAAGATTGGACACTCTGTCCGGTACGTCCTGGAGCGAACTCAGACCGAGCTCAGGGCGAGCAGGTGCCGGTGCCGTTGTCCTCGTCGAGCACGCTGGAGGGCGGCCAGTCGAGGTGGTCCACGAACGCCTCGATCTCGCAGCTCGGCAAGCTCTCGTTGCCCATGATCTCCACCCCGCCGCTGACCGATCGAGCTCCCAGGCCGCGCAGCGTCGCGAGCGACCGGTTCCCCTTGACGATGAGACTATCGAGCTCCGTCAGGTCCTCGAGTCCGGTCAGCCCGAGCAATGCGTCATTGTTCTGAATTGTGAGCTGGTTCGCGGAGCTCAGGCCGCGCAGAGCATCGATGTCGACGAGTGCTTCGTTGCCTTCCAGCGTCACACTCTCGGTCACGCCGTTTCCCTCGCTGAACGAACCGAGCCCGTCGAGGCTGGTGAGGGCGGGGTTACCGGAGATGTCGATCCCGTTTCGTATGTTGCGGAGACCGCTCAGGGCCTGGAGACTCGTGAGCCGAGGATTGTCGATGATCTCCAGGCGATAGACCTCCGAGAGCTGCTCGAGCCCCGTGAGGCTCACGAGTCCGGAGTTCTGGCCCACGGCGAGGACTGAGATCTCAGTCATGCCGGCGAACCCGGATAGGTCCGAGAGGGAGCCACACCCGGTGACGAACAGCTCCTTCAGGAGTGTTACATCGCCGAGATCTAGGGTGGTGAGCTTGGGGTTGCTCGACAAGTAGAACGACGGCGGGTTGGCCAGGCCCGAGCGAACGCGAGCGAAGGCGTTGGCGCTCACCAGCTCGGGGTTCGATTCGACAGAGGCTCGCAAAAGACCGCGGAGCGAGGTCAGGCCGTCCAGGCTGACCATGGCTGAATTGCCGCTGACGAGGAGGTCGTCGATGGTTTCGAGCGCTGTGAGCCCGGTCAGGTCCACGAGCCGCTCGTTCAACGAGATGTCGATGGCCTTCGCGTGAACGAGGCCGTCGAGGCCTTGCAGCGAGCTCAGCCGCCGATTCTCCCGCAACGTGAGCTGCTGGACGATCGTGAGCCGATCGAGGCCCTTCAAGCTGACGAGCCCGTCGCACTCGGAGATGAGGAGCTCCGTGAGATCCTCGACGGCGCCGAGGCCCGCGAGGCTGGTCAGCGCGTCGTTGTCGACCAGGCTGAGCTGCCCGCGCCGCAGGTTGCGCAGCCCGCCCAGCGTCGCGAGCTGGTCATTGCCCTCGATCCAGAGTGCCCCCTCCTGGACGTCTGCGAGGCCTGACAAGGATTCGAGTGAATCGTTGTCGACGACGCGCCACTCGGGGGCGTTCACCCCGACGCCGGCAACGCTCTCGAGGAGCGGGTTTTCACTGATCAGGATACCTCCCTCGACCTCTCGCAGGCTCCGGAGCCCGCTGAGGCTGAGCAGCGAGGAGTTCCGCCTCACCGCCAGCTGCGACCCGATGGAGGAAATGGAGCCGAGACCATCCAGGTCGGACAACCGCGGGGCGTCGATGATCTGGAGCAGGCCCGTGATGGTCGTCAGACACGCAAGCGGGGACAGGTCGGAGACGTCGCCGCTGATGTAG
Source organism: Sorangium sp. (assembly GCA_025924095.1). Taxonomy (GTDB): domain Bacteria; phylum Myxococcota_A; class Polyangia; order Polyangiales; family Polyangiaceae; genus Sorangium. The sequence continues at coordinate 1,354 of JAICEP010000167.1, read as the reverse complement.
AGCGTGCCATCGAGCACCGTTACGCCGCGCAGGTCCTCCAGATCCTCCTGGTGAATGACACTCCGAGAGCCCTTGTACACGTGGCTCGGATCGCACCCCTGCTCGGCGCCCCCCGTGCCCGTGACGCTCGCTGGACCGCCCGAGCTGGGTCCCGTGCCGCCGGCTCCGCCGGTTCCACCAGCTCCTGCCGTCGATCCGCCCTCGCCTCCGTCCGCCGGGGGTTCCTGGGAGAGAACGTCGATCCGGTTCCCACAAGCCGGCGCGAACGCAACGGAGGCAAGCACGCCCACCCACCACGGCTTCCGCATGCCGCGAGGCTCGACTCACTGCGATTCCGCGTCAAGCCGGCCAGGTCCATGCTGGATATGCGCGCTGTCCCTGGAACAGGATGGCCGGAGCGCCGGAGCTCAGCGCCGGTCCGCCGGCCTGCTCGCGTCCAGCGGGCCGCCGACCACGAGGCGCAGCTCGGCCAGCGCCGTCCGGTACTCGCGCACGAGCCGCAGGAGCCTGACCCGCGCGGCGGCGCCCCGCTCCTCCAGGCCGAGCGCGCGCACCCCGTCGATCTGGCGGCTGTCGAGCGCGCGCGCGACCTCGACCCCGGCGCGCTCGACGGCCGGGAGCGCGCGCGCCCTGAACTCCTCGACAAGCGCCCCCGCCGCGCGCGCCTCCCGGAGCCGATCGCGCACCTCGCGCGCGACCCGCTGGATCTCGGCGGCGAACGTGCGCTGCGCCGCGACCGCCCCGGCGTCCGCGGCGGCGACCTCGCTCGCGTGCGTGTCGAAGAGCGGCAGCTCGATCCCGGCCTCGAACGTCCAGCCCAGCGGGTCGCGCGTCGCGGGCGAGAACTCGTAGCCGAACTCGACGAACGAGAACCACGGCCAGCGCAGCGTGCGCGCCAGCGCGCCCTCCGCGCCGGCGGCGTCGAGCTCGGCGGCCGCGAGCGCGATCTCCGGGCGGTTCCTCAGCGCGGCCTCGATCAGCGCCTCCTCGGACGCGAGGGGGACGAGCGGCGCGGTCGCGAGCGGCTCGCCCACGAGGCGCACCGGCGTGGCGGGGTCGAGCCCGACGCGATCGAGCAGCGCCGCGAGCACGACCTCGCGGCGCGCGCGCGGCGCCGCGCCGTCCTCCTCGGCCACCGCGGCCGACAGCGCCGCCATCGCCTCGTCGACGGCGGTCACCTGCGACACGGCGACCCGCGCCCGCTCCTGGTCCGCGAGGCGGCGGCGCGTCGCGGCGACCGCCCCGAGCGCCTCGAGCTCGGCGTCGAGCAGCAGCACCTCGTCGAACATCCAGCGGACCTCCGCCTCGAGCTCGAGCTCCGCGACGCGTGTCTCCGCGCGCGCGACGTCCACTT
>JAICEP010000166.1 GCA_025924095.1 Sorangium sp. | reverse complement strand
GTCACGGAGCGCGCGACGCCACCGCTCAATCCTGGAGGCGCGGCGGGCTCAGCGGTGCTGCGTCACGGGCGCATGCAGGAAGGCGCTCCACGAGCCGCGGCGTGGCGCCTTGCCGAGGAGCACCTCGGCGAGCGCTTCGCTGATCGGGAGCCCGGGGGTCCGCTCCAGCCAGAAGAACTCGCCGGATGGATTGACCTCGAGAAAGATGTGCCGGCCGTCCGGCGTGCGGAGGATGTCGAGGGCGCCGTAGTTGAGGCCAAGCTGATCCATCAGCCGGAGCACCGCGGTCTCGACGTCGGGCGGGAGCGCGTCCTTGCGCCAGGCGTCGATGAGCTCGAGCCCCTGCCGCCGCCAGTCGACCTCGGCGCCAGGCGCCGCCTCCGAGTCGATCGAGGCCGAGAAGACGCGCTCGCCCACGACCGTCACCCGCAGCTCGCGCGCCTTCGGGATCTTCTCCTGGAAGGTCATCGGGCAGAGCGAGAGCCCGCGCATGTCCGCGAGGTCCTCGGCCCCGAGGGCGTTCGTGAAGACCACGTGCTCCTCGCCGCCGCGGTAGACGGCGAACGACGAGAGCATCTTGGCGATCACCCCGCCCGGGCAGGTCGCGGCGAAGGCCCGCGCCGCGCCCTCGTCGTTGGTGGTGAGCGTGCGCGGCGTGTCGAGGCCGACCTCGCGGGCGATGTCGAGCTGCACCTGCTTGTTCGACGCGAAGCGCACCGCAGGCAGGGGGTCGACCTGGGGGACGCGGAGCGCCGCCAGCATGCCCTCCACGGTCTGCTTCGCCTCCTGGACCGACGCGCTCCGGAGCTGCGGGTCCATCGACGCGGGCAGCGCGCGGCCGTAAGCGACCCGGCGATACCAGACGGCGGTCACGTCGCCGAGATCGAGCTCGCCCTCCTCGGTCTTCAGCGTGGAGCGGCCCGCCCCGGGCCCCGAGGCCAGCGCGAGCCGCGCCCCCTCTGGGAAAGCGTCTGTGTCGAAGCGGAAGGCCCTGCCGCCCAGCCTGGCGATCGCGTCGGCGACGCGGGTGATGCACTCGTTGTCTTCGCTGTGCGTGATGATGAGGACTGTCACGGGTTCTCCGTCGGAGCGAGCAGCGCCTCCGCCAGCGCATCGGCGATCGGCAGACCGAGATCCCGCTCCAGCATGCCCCACTCGCCGGCGGGGTTGACCTCGAGAAAGACGTGCTCCCCGTCCGGCGTCCGGATGAGATCGACGGCCCCGAAGACCAGCCCGAGGGCGCGCAGGACCGCGCCGAGCTGCGCTTCGACGTCGCGCGGGAGCGCGTCCTGCTCCCACGCGATGCCGGCGTCGTTGACGTCCGGGTGGCGCCAGTCGACGGCGATCGACTCGTAGAGGGAGGCGTCGAGCGCGCCGGGGAAGCACCGGCCATCGACGCAGGCGACGCGCAGCTCGCGCGCCTTGGGGATGCGCTCCTGGAAGACCATGGGGCTCTGGCGCAGGCCGGAGAGGGCGTCGAGATCAGCCTCCGCGACGGCGTGCGTGAAGACGAAGGGCGCGCCGCCCGAGAGGCTCGTCGAGAAGGGCGTGAGCATCTTGGCGACGACGTTGCCGCCGAGGCGCGCGAAGAAGCCCCGGGCCTCGGCCGGGTCGTTCGTCACAAGCGTCTCGGGGATGCGCAGGCCGACCGACGCGGCCGCCGCGAGCTGGCGCAGCTTGTCCTGGGCGCGCTCCTCGGCCGCCGGCTCGTTGATCCAGCGCCGCGCGGGGAGCCCGCGCAGCCAGCCGGTCAGCGCCGCCATCGACTCGCGCACGCAGGCGGCGCGGTACGCCTCGGGGATGCCCTCGCCGAGGCTGGGCGCCCAGAGGCGCCGGAGCCAGACGGCGGAGATCTCGTCTCCGCCGATCGCGACCCCGGCCTCCTCCAGGCGGCGGCGCGCGCCGTCGGCCCCGAGCGCCGTCGAGAGGGTGATGCTGCGAGGAAACCGGTCGACGTTCAGGCGAACGGGGCGAGCGCCGCGCCGTCGCAGCGCGTCCGCCACGCGCTCGATCCCGAAGTCGTCCTGCGCATGCGAGACCAGGAGGACGCTCGCGCCCGCGGTGGTCACGCCGGGATGCCTCTCTCGCACGGGCGCGGGCGGCTCATGCGACGCTCAGGCCTCGTCGCCGTCCGACGGGTACTTCAGCGTGGTGAAGATGGGGCCATCCTCTTGGTCGGACGGGTACTTCAGCGTCTGGGCGGTGGGCTTGCCGGCTTTGACGCCGGTCCGGACGCGCTTCTGATCCTCCAGGAAGCGAGCGAAGAAGGGCACCGCCTCGGCGTCATTCTTCTGCTCTTGCTGCTCGGGCTCACGGAGATCGGTATCAGCCATGGGAAACCTCCAGGTTGCTGTGGCGGCGACGCCGCCGAGGACAAGAGAGCCAATTTAAAGAGCAACCAGGCGGGGAGGCAAGCCCGCGGATACCCTGGGCACGATTTGGGCACGATTGCGGCGAGCTGATTCCGCTGCTGCGGTTGTCTTGCAGCCGAGAGCGCTCAGCTGTGTTGAATAGTGTTAAGATTGGTTGCGTTTGGTTACGCGTGACCAAGCGCCGCTCTGAGCCGGCGACTCCAGCGACGCCTCGCGCGTCGCTCGCGGCCTACTTCGAGGGCCAGTCGTCGTCGCCGTCCGACGGGTACTTCATCGTGGTGACTTCATCGCTGTCCGAGGGGTACTTCTTCGTCGCGAAGCCACCGCCGGCCTTGACGCCGGTGCGGATGCGCTTCTGATCTTCCAGGAAACGAGCGAAGAAGGGCACCTGCTCGGATTGCTCGCTCTGCTCGGGATCACGATCGATATCAGCCATGGGAAACCTCCAATAAGGATGTACTGCCTTGCGGCGGAGCCGCCGAGGACAGGATTCACCCGATCGACCCGTCGCGCACGTTAAGTTTTTGCTATGTTCATCGCCTCACCCGGGCGATGGGCGTGACTTCCTGAGCCTGCTCCGCTCGTGTATCTTTACGCAATCACCGATGCCCGCCGGGTTCTCACGCTCGATCCACGCGATCGCCACCGACGGCCACCGCGGCTCGATCGCCGGCGTCGCGATCGGCGCGCTCCTGCTCGGCGCCTGGCTCGCGTGGTTCTTCCTCGCGCGCGTCGGACGGTACGAGGCGAGCGTGAGCGCGCGCCTCGAGGTGGGGCAGGCGGCGCACCGCGTCGAGGCGCCGCTCGACGGGAAGGTCGCCGCGGTCCACCTCGACCTCGGGGCCGAGGTCGCCGCGGGCGACGTCCTGATCGCGCTCGACGTGGAGCCGCTCCGCCGCGAGATCGACGACAAGCAGGCCCGGCTCGCGGCGATCGCAGGGCAGGTGGGGCCGCTCCGGGCCGAGATCGCGGCGCGGACGCGGGCGCTGCGCGACGGGGAGGAGGCGGCGCGCGCGCACGTCGGCGAGGCGAAGGCGCGCCTGCGGGAGTCCGAGGCGGGCGCGCGCTTCCAGGAGCTCGAGGCGGAGCGGGCCGTGCGCCTGCGCCAGGACGGGCTCGTGTCGGAGGCCGAAGCGGCGCGGCTCGCGGCCGACGCGCAGTCGAGGCGCTCGGCGACCGAGGCGCTGGACCGCGCCGCCGCGCGGGCCTACGTCGAGCGGCGCGCCGGGCAGAGCGAGCAGCAGGCTGAGCTCGCGCGGCTCGACCGAGAGGCGGCCACGCTCGAGGGGGAGCGGCTCGTGCTGGAGGCGACGATCAAGGCGCTGCTCGCCGAGATCGAGCGGCGCAAGATCCGCTCGCCGATCGCCGGGCGGGTCGGCGACATCGCGGTGCTGCGGGCCGGCTCCTTCGTGCGCGAAGGCGACGTCGTGGCCGCCGTCGTGCCGCCCGGCGAGCTCAGGGTGATCGCGGAGTTCCCGCCGTCGTCCGTCGGGCGGATCCGCGCGGGGCAGGAGGGACGCCTGCGCCTCGATGCGTTCCCGTGGACCGAGTACGGCACCCTGTCCACCACCGTCGACCGCGTCGCCAGCGAGACGCAGGAGGGCCGCATCCGCGTGGAGCTCGGCGTGCGCCCCGATCCGGCGTCGCCGATCCCGATGCAGCACGGGCTCCCGGGCAGCGTCGTCATCGAGATGGAGCGCGTCTCGCCGGCCTCGCTCGTGCTGCGCGCCGCGGGTCAGATCGTGAGGGTCCGCGGCGGAGCGGGCGGGTGAAGGAGGGGACGACGAACGCCGATCCCCGATCCGCGCCGGACCGACAAGCGAACGCCGAGCTCCGTCGCCGAGCGTCGAGCCCGCGGCGGAGGCTCCTTGCGCCCGAGGTCGTGCAGACCTCGGCGATGGATTGCGGGCCGGCCACGCTCAAGTGCGTGCTCGAGGGCTTCGGCATCGGCGTGAGCTACGGGCGCCTGCGCGAGGCCTGCCAGACCGACGTGGACGGCACCTCCATCGACACGCTGGAGGACCTCGCCGGGCAGCTCGGGCTCGTGGCCCAGCAGATCCTCGTCCCGCTCGAGCACGTGCTGCTCGACGAGGCCCAGGCGCTGCCCGCCCTGGCGATCGTGCGGCAGTCGACCGGGCCGCTCCACATCGTCGTGCTCTGGCGCCGGCACGGCGGGCTCGTGCAGGTCATGGACCCGGGCACCGGGCGCCGCTGGGTCACGCGACGGCAGCTCGAGGGCGAGCTCTACCAGCACGAGCTGCCCCTCTCCGCGGCCGACTTCCGCGCCTGGGCGACGAGCGACGGGTTCACGCGGCCGCTCGGGCGCCGGCTCGCCTGGCTCGGCGCGGGGACGCAGCCGCTCGAGGCGGCGCTCTCGGATCCGGGGTGGCGCGCGATCGCGGCGCTCGACGCCGGCGCGCGCCTTGTCACGTCGCTCGTGCGCTCCGGCGGCCTCGGCCGCGGTCGCGAGGCCGCGCGCGTGCTGGACGCGTTGCTCGATCAGGGCCCCGAGGCCGCGCGGGAGGAGAGCATCCCGCCCACCTTCTGGACGGCGCGCCCCGAGCCGGCCGGCCCGCGCGGGGAGGGTCGGGTCGTCGCGCGGGGCGCCGTGCTCGTGCGGATCCGCGGGCGCCGTCCGCCGATTCACGCCCGCGCCCCGGCGGCTCGCGGCGGCGCGCCGCCGGCCGCCGCGTCGGCGTCCCAGGCCCCCGAGGAGGCGCCCCCTCCCGGCGAGGTGCGCCTCCCCCCGGACCTCGCCGCCGCCCTCGCGGAGCGAAAGGTCCGGCCCGGGCGCGAGCTCCTCCGGATGCTCCGCGAGGACGGGCTGCTGACGCCCGCCGTGCTCGCCGGCGCGCTCCTGCTCAGCGTCGCGACGGTGGTGCTGGAGAGCCTCCTCTTTCGTGGGTTGCTCCAGATCTCCAGTGATCTCGCGCTGTTCGAGCAGCGCCTCGCCGCCATCGGCGCCCTCGCCCTGTTCCTCGCGCTGGAGCTCGCCGTCGATCTCTCGCTGACCACGGGGGTGATCCGGCTCGGGCGCCACCTCGAGGTCCGGCTGCGGATGTCGTTCCTCGCGAAGATCCCGCGCATCGGCGATCGCTACTTCCAGAGCCGCCCGGCCTCGGACATGGCGCAGCGCGGCCACAGCCTGCACGTGCTCCGCACCCTGCCGGCGTTCGGCGGCCAGATCGCCCGCTCGACGCTCGACCTCGCGGTCACCACGGCCGCGATCGTCTGGGTCGATCCCGCGAGCGCGCGCCTCGCCGTGCCGTGCGCGCTGCTCGCGCTGGCGCTGCCGTTCGCCGGGAACCGCGTGCTCATCGAGCGGGATCTGCGCGTGCGCACCCACGCCGGCGCGCTCACGAGCTTCTACCTCGACGCCCTCCTCGGCCTCGTGCCGATCCGGGCGCACGCGGCGGAGCGGGCCGTGCGGCGCCAGCACGCGGGCCTGCTCGGGGAGTGGGCGCTCGCCGGCCGCGCGCTGCTCCGCGCGGCCCTCGCGGTCGACGGGGCGCAGGCGCTGCTCGGCTTCGCGCTCGCCGCGTGGATCCTCGGCGACTTCCTCGCCCGCGGGGGCGCCCTCTCGCGGGCGCTCCTGCTCTTCTACTGGGCGCTCGCGCTGCCGGCCATCGGGCAGGCGCTCGCGAGCGCGCTGCTCCAGTACCCGGCGCACCGCAACACGGCGCTGCGCCTGCTCGAGCCGCTCGGCGCGCCGGAGGAGACGCGCGCCGGCGACGCGTCCGCCGCGACCTCGGCGCCGCCGGCGCGGGCCGGAGCCGAGGGCGCGGGCTGCGCGATCGCCTTCGAGCGCGTGCGCATCCAGGCCGCCGGTCACGTGATCCTCGACGGGGTGGATCTCCGGATCGCGGCGGGCAGCCACGTGGCGATCGTGGGGGCCTCGGGCGCGGGGAAGTCGAGCCTCGTCGGGGTCCTGCTCGGGTGGCACCGGGCGAGCGAGGGCCGGGTGCTCGTCGACGGCCGTCCGCTCGACGGCGAGCGGGTGCGCGCCCTGCGCGAGGAGACCGCGTGGGTCGACCCGGCGGTCCAGATCTGGAACCGGTCGTTCCTCGACAACCTCCGCTACGGCGCGCCCGACGACGCGGCCGACTTCGGCGCCGTCGTCGACGAGGCCGAGCTGCGCGAGGTGCTGGAGCGGCTGCCCGAAGGGCAGAAGACCCTGCTCGGCGAGGGCGGAGGGCTCGTCTCGGGCGGCGAGGGGCAGCGCGTGCGCCTCGGCCGGGCGATGCTGCGGGGCGAGGCGCGGCTCGCGATCCTCGACGAGCCGTTCCGCGGCCTCGACCGGGAGCGCCGCCGGGCGCTGCTCGCCAGGGCGCGACGGCGCTTTCGTCGCGCGACGCTCCTGTGCGTCACCCACGACGTCGGCGAGACACGCTCGTTCGAGCGCGTGCTCGTCGTGGACGGCGGGCGCGTCGTCGAGGACGGGGCGCCCGCCGAGCTCGCGGCGCGCCCCGGCTCGCGCTACCGCGCGCTGCTGGAGGCCGAGGCGGCCGTGCAGCGAGGGCTCTGGTCGAGCGGCGGGTGGCGCCGGGTCACGGTCGCTCGCGGGCGGCTCGCCGGAGCGCCGGCCGAGGGCGCGGGAGCGCCGGCCGAGGGCGCGGGAGCGCCGGCCGAGGGCGCGGGAGCGCCGGCCGAGGGCGAGCGGAGGTGACGGCGGCGGCGGAACACGGGGGGGGAGCTCCGCCGGACGGAGCGGAGGCGCAACGTGGGTGGGGCGCGCGGCCGCGGCCGGGCGAGGCGGTCGACGCGCTCGCTGCCCTCGAGTGGCCGGCAGAACGACTCGGCGACGCGATCGAGGCGCTCGCGCTGCAGGGCGGCCTCCGCCCGCGCGCGGTCGCCGCGCCCATCCCGACCGCCGGACACCTCCGCAGCGCGGACGCGCTCGGCGCGTGGATCGATCAGGCCGCGGGCTACCTCGGCGTCGAGGCGGAGCCGATCGCGGCGCGCTACGACGAGGTCGACGCCGCGCTCCTGCGCGTCGCGCCCGCGCTCGTGTGGCTGCGCGGCGGTGAGACGCCCACTTTCCTCGCCGTCGTGGGGCGCAGGGGGCGGGACCTCTCGGTGCTCCGCGCCGACCGCTCCAGGGCGCGCGTGCCGGTCGAGGCGATCACCCGCCGCATCTCCCGCCCGCTCGAGGCGCAGGCGCTCCCGGAGGTCGATCGCGTCCTCGCGCGCGCAGGGGTGCGGCCGCGGCGGTGCGGCCGCGCGCGGCAGGCCCTGCTCCGCGAGCGCCTCGGGCCCGTGATCCTCGACGGCATCTGGAGCCTGCGCCTGCCGCCGGGCGCCTCGTTCCGGCGGCAGATCGCGGCCGCGCGGATCCCGCGCCGCCTGCTCGGCCTGCTGGCCGCCCACGCCTCGGCCTACGCGCTCTGGATCCTCGTGTGGATGACCGTGGGGCGCAGCATCCTCGACGACCACCTCGACGAGGGGTGGCTCCTCGCCGGCGCGCTGCTGCTCGCGACGGTGGTCCCGCTACGCCAGCTCATGGCGTGGCTGTCCGGCGTGGTCGCGATCGACGCGAGCGCCCTGATCAAGCAGCGCCTGCTCTCGGGCGCGCTCGCGCTCGACGCCGAGGAGGTGCGCAGCGAGGGCGCAGGCCGCTTCCTCGGCCGCGTGATCGAGTCCGAGGCGATCGAGGCGCTCGCGATGGGCGGCGGCGTCGCGGCCGTCGCGTCGGCCTTCGAGCTCGTCGCGGCGGCGGCCGTGCTCGCCCAGGGCGCGGCGGGCGCGCTCCACGCGGTCCTGCTCGCCGCCTGGGCGGTCCTCGTCGTCGCGCTCTGCGCGCGGTTCTACCGGCGGCGGGCGCGCTGGACCTCCGCGCGGCTCGCGATGACCCACGACCTCATCGAGCGCCTCGTCGGCCACCGGACCCGCCTCGCCCAGGAGCGCCAAGGCCGCTGGCACCACGGCGAGGACGAGGCGCTCGCCCAGTACCTGCTGCGATCGCGCGAGCTCGACCGGAGCCAGATCGAGATCGGCGCGCTGATGCCGCGCGGCTGGCTCATCGCGGGCATCGCCGGCCTCCTGCCGCCGTTCCTCGCGGGCTCCGGCTCCGCCGCGGCGTACGCGGTGGCGCTGGGGGGCGTCCTGCTCGCGAGCCGCGCGCTCCAGGGCCTGTCGGCGGGCCTGTCGAGCCTCGCCAGCGCGGCGATCGCGTGGGAGCAGGTCTCCACGCTCTTCCAGGCGGCCGCCCGCGGCGGGACACCGCCGCCGCCCTTGCCGCCCGACGCGGGGCGCACGCCGCCCCCCACGCCGGGGGCCGCGGGCGGCCAGGACGCCGAGAGCCGCGCGCCGGTCCTGGAGGCGCACGAGCTGTCCTTCCGGCACAAGGGCAGGGCTCGCCCGGCGGTGAGCGACGTCTCGCTGCGGATCGCGGCGGGCGACCGCATCCTGCTCGAGGGGCCCTCCGGGGGAGGGAAGTCGACGCTGAGCGCCCTGCTCTCGGGGCTGCGCGCGCCCGACGCAGGGCTGCTCCTGCTGAACGGGCTCGACCGCCACATCCTGGGCGCGGCCGCGTGGCGCCGTCGCGTGGCCGCGGCGCCGCAGTTCCACGAGAACTACGTGCTCTCCGGGACGTTCGCGTACAACCTGCTCATGGGCAGGCGCTGGCCGCCGAGGCCCGACGATCTCGCGGAGGCCGAGGCGATCTGCCACGAGCTCGGCCTCGGCGAGCTGCTCGGCCGGATGCCGGGAGGGCTGGAGCAGGTGGTGGGCGAGACGGGCTGGCAGCTCTCGCACGGCGAGCGGAGCCGGCTCTACATCGCGCGCGCGCTGCTCCAGGGCGCCGAGGTCGTCGTGCTCGACGAGAGCTTCGCGGCGCTCGACCCCGAGACGCTGGCGCAAGCGCTGCGCTGCGTGCTCCGGCGCGCGCGCACGCTCGTGGTCATCGCCCACCCCTGATCGCGGAAGCCTGTCAGTCCATTCCTCTCGGCTCCTCTCGGCGCTCGATCGATGAGGCGAATCGGACGCTCTCCTCGGCCCGGAGCCCGCCAGCAGGGGTGAGGCAGGCACGAGCTCCAGAACACATGGAGCTATGCAAAGCCAAGCTGTCCACTTCGTCTGTGCCGCCTATCATCGTCCGTTGCTCCCCGATCCTCCTCAGGGGACTCCGTAAGGCGCGGTCGCGCTCGCCAGAGGAGCCCGGTGAGCAAGAGCCGCTGCAAAAGGGGGCCGTCGAGCTTATCGGTGCTGGACGTCACGTGTGTTGCGTCTAGAATGCATGTCGATGCCAAATAGGAAGTTGGAGAGACGGTTGCCCGTGGGCGCAGAGATGCTGGCCGGGAGAGAAGTGCACTTCCGGGTCTGGGCGCCGGCCCGGCGCAGGGTCGAGGTCGTCCTGGAGGCTGGGCCCGGGAGCGGCGCGACCGTCCCGCTGCGGCCCGAGGAGGGCGGTTACTTCGCGGCGATCGTCCCGGCCGCCGCGGCCGGGACCCGCTATCGGTTCCGGCTCGACGACGACGAGAAGCTCTATCCCGATCCCGCCTCGCGCTCGCAACCGGAGGGGCCGCACGGGCCCTCCGAGGTGATCGACCCCGGCGCGTTCGCGTGGAGCGACGCGGCCTTCCGGGGCGCCCCGCTCAAGGGGCAAGTCGTCTACGAGATGCACATCGGCACCTTCACCCGGGAGGGCACCTGGGCGTCCGCCGCCCGCGAGCTGCCCGAGCTCGCCCGGATCGGCATCTCCTTGATCGAGCTGCTCCCGGTCGCCGAGGTCCCCGGCCGCTTCAACTGGGGGTACGACGGCGTGAACCTCTTCGCGCCGACGCGCCTCTACGGCAGCCCGGACGACCTCCGCCGCTTCGTGGACGCGGCGCACCGCGCCGGGATCGCGGTGATCCTCGATGTCGTCTACAACCACCTCGGCCCGGACGGCAACTACCTCGGCCAGTTCTCCAGGGACTACTTCACCGATCGTCACAAGACGGACTGGGGAGCGGCCATCAACTTCGACGGCCCGCGGTCCGAGGCGGTGAGGGAGTACTTCATCGCCAACGCCGGCTACTGGATCGAGGAGTTCCACCTCGACGGGCTCCGGATCGACGCGACGCAGAACATCTACGACAGCTCGAAGGACCCCATCGTCGCCGCGATCGCGCGCCGCGTCCGGGAGGCCGCGGGGGGCAAGGAGACGTTCATCGTGGCCGAGAACGAGTCCCAGGAAGAGTGGCTGATCCGCCCCGCCGCGCGGGGCGGCTACGGGCTCGACGCCATCTGGAACGATGACTTCCACCACAGCGCCAAGGTGGCGCTCACCGGCCGCAACGAGGCGTATTACACGGATCACGAGGGCTCGCCCCAGGAGCTCATCTCCGCCATCAAGTGGGGGTTTCTCTTCCAGGGGCAGGGCTATCAGTGGCAGAAGCAGCGGCGAGGGACCCCTGCGCTCGACGTGGATCCGGCCCGCTTCGTCCTCTTCCTGGAGAACCACGATCAGGTCGCCAACACCGCGAAGGGCGAGCGGCTCTTCCACATCGCGTCCCCGGGCAAGCTCCGGGCGTTGTCGGCGCTCCTGCTCCTCGCGCCCGGGACGCCCATGCTCTTTCAAGGGCAGGAGTTCGGGTCGTCGGCGCCGTTCCTCTTCTTCGCGGACCACAACCCCGAGCTCGCCCCGCTCGTGCGCAAGGGCAGGGTGAAGTTCCTGGAGCAGTTTCCATCTTACTCGGTGCCCGAGGTGCAAGCGCAGCTCGACCCTCCGGACGACCTGCGGACGTTCGAGCGCTGCAAGCTCGATTTCTCCGAGCGCGAGCGCAACGCCGGCATCTACGCCCTCCACGAGGACCTCATCGCGCTCCGCCGGCGCGATCCGGTGATCCGGGCCCAGCGCCCGCGCGGCGTCGACGGGGCCGTCCTCTCGGCCCAGGCGTTCCTCCTCCGCTACTTCGGCGACGACGGCGACGACAGGCTGCTCCTCGTCAACCTCGGGCGAGATATCCATCGAGGCGCCTTGCCGGAGCCGCTCTTCGCCCCACCTCTGGAGCGCCGCTGGGAGACGTTGTGGTCCAGCGAATCCCCTCGTTACGGGGGGCAAGGCAGTCCACGTGTCATCACCGAGGAGGGCGTGCACATCCCGGGCGACGCGGCGATCCTCCTGCACCCCGTGATCGGGGCGCCGCTGCCCGAGAAGACGAGCGCCACCCCGCGCCCCGAGGAGCCCAAGAAGCATGTACGCTGACGAGATCTGTCGGATGATGGTCTGGTCGCGGGGCACGGCCCCCGCCTCGCACGACGACGCCGAGCACGGCTCGAACCC
>JAICEP010000165.1 GCA_025924095.1 Sorangium sp. | reverse complement strand
GCGCTTCCCGCGCGCTTCCCGCGCGCGGCCGCCCCCTCCGGCGGCCGCTGCCGTGGTGTACTACGCTCGCCCCCCGCATGACCCAAGGCGTCCGCCCCCTGCACGAGCTCCGCGACGAGGCCCGCTCCGCGCTGGCCAGGAGCGATCTGCCCCGCGCGCGCGACGCGCTCTTCAGCGCCCTCCAGCACACAATCGCCCGCGAGGACGACTACGTCGCCATGACGGACGAGCTCCGCGACGTGCTGGTCCGGCTGGGCGAACCAAGGAGCGCCCTCACCGTGGCCTGGTACGCGGGCAGCGAGCACAGCCAGCGGCCCCTCATCGCGCACGTCCCGCCCATCGACCGCGCGCGCACCCTGCTCGCCTGGGCCGAGCGCGAGCAGGACCCCGAGCGGCAGAAACGGCTCCACGCCCGCGCCGCCGACGAGTACGAGGCCGCCGGCCTCGTCGCGCAGGCCGCCATCGCCCGCGAGCGCGGCCAGGACTTCGCCCGCGCCCGCGCCCTCTGGTCGCGCCTCGCCCAGCTGCTCTCCTCGTCGGGCAGCGACCTCTACGCCGCCGGCCTCGCCCGCTTCAACCTCGCCCGCACCTCGCTCCGCACCGGCGACGCCGCGGCCGCGCGCGAGGCCGTCTTCGCCTCCGTCCACCTGCTCGAGGAGGCCGCCGACCGGTACGAGACCATCGGCCAGCGCGAGCGCGCCTTCGACTGCTACCAGGTCCTCATCGCCGTCGGCCGCGAGAGCCGCGCCTTCGAGCACGTCCTCGAGGGCTACGTGAACGTCATCCGCATCCTGCGCGAGGACCACCTGCGCTACTACGCGCTCCAGTCCTACGAGGAGGCGGTCGCCGCGGCCGAGAAGCAGGGCGAGATCTCCGCCGCCGCCACGCTCGCCCGCGAGATGGCCACGTACGCCCGGAAAGAGGGCCTCACCGCCGTCGCCAACTTCGCCGTGCTCACGCAGGCCCGCCTCTGGCAAGAGGTGTCCGCCGTCTCGCAGAAGCGCGCCGCCCCGCCCGAGATCGCCGAGAACGCGCTGCTCGCCGCCGTGATCGCGCTCGGCGAGGCGGGGCAGTACAGCAAGGTCGGCACCCTCTATCGCGCCCTCACGCAGCTGCCGCTCGCGGAGACCCGGAAGAAGCACTACGCCCGCGCCGGCGGCCGCTACGTGAGCGCGCAGGACCTGCCGATCGACGCGTCGCCGCTGCCGGCGCACCTCCGCCACGAGCTCGGCTTCCCCGACGTCTGGCACATCGATCTCGTCGAGTGGGAGCAGGCCGGCAGCGCCAGCCAGGCGTGCGGCGACATCGTCCTCGACCCGGCGCAGTGGTCCGAGGTCACCCGCCGCCGCGCCATGCTCGCCCGGCTGACCGCGCTCGCCGTGGAGGGCGCGACGCCCGAGGCCGCCCCCGCGCAGCGGTCGCCCGCGCAGCAGCTCATCAGCCTCGCCGAGCAGCTCGCGACGGTCGAGCTCTACACGATCCTCTCGCCGCTCGAGCACCTGTTCCGCCGCCCCGAGCCGAAGATCCGGGTGGCCGTGGTCCGCGCCCTCTCCCGCTTCCTCTACAAGCGCACGTTCATCACGCTCCGCGACGCGCTCGTGGACCCCGACCCCACCGTGCTCCACGAGGCCGCGCGCGCGCTCGAGGAGCTCCGCTTCGCCCACGCCTTCGAGCCGCTCGCCCGCATCTACCGCGAGTCGCAGGCGCCCGCCGTCCGCGCCAGCGCCGTGCGCGCGATCGCGAAGATAGACACCCTCGAGGCCGGCGAGATGCTCCTCGGCATCCTCCAGCACGAGGGCGCCGAGGAGCGCGCCGCGGCCGTCGAGGCGCTGAAGCGCGCGCGCGGCATGAAATTCGTGGAGCTCGCCCGCGCCTCGCTCGCCGAGCTGCCAGGCTCCGCGCAACTGGTGGTGCGCGAGATCCTCCAGAGTCGCGGCATCAGCCCGTGAGCGCACAAGCGCGCCTGCGCGCCCACCGGTCGCCGGCTCCCCGCGCCGGACAGCGCCGGGGTGGTGGCCTGTCCGGACGTCAACAGCAGACTGCGCCCGGTCCCCACCCCCGCTCATGCGCTGGAAAGCGGATCAGACGAGTAACCCCGCGATTGTGCGCCGCGGCAAGGGGATTCCCCTAACGACTTTGTGTCTGGCGTCGCGATGGGAGGGTGCACGGCACCTTCCAGTCGGGATACCCTGCACGCGCCAATCCAACTCATCCCGAGAGCCGCTCGGCGCGTAATGTCGTAAGCATTGAAGCGGACGGAGCGCTTGGGGGAGCGCTGGGAAACCGCCGTCCGGGCTCCCGGTGGTGCGCTGCTCGACAACGGTCGACTTCTCAGCGCGCCACCGGCGGCTCTTCTTGCGTGGGCAGCAGCTGGGCGCCGTCGCGCGGCGCCCAGCTGCCCTGGCAGACACGTCGCCGCCGGGGCGCACGCGCGCCGGCTCCTCCGCGGGCGCTCGGCGGCCGACGATCGGCTCGAGCGCGGCGCGCGCGGGCGCCGGCGGCGAGCGGGGCTCAGCGGCTGAAGATCGACTCGAGCGCAGGCACAAGGCGGGCGTGGCGGAACGTGTAGCCGAGCTCCTCCGCCCGCCTGGGATGGACGCGCTGCCCGGTGGTGACGATCTCGGCCGCGTCGCCCATCCCGAGCTTCACCACCGCCTCGGGCACCCGGAGCCACGACGGCCGGCGGAGCACGGCGCCGATCGCCTGCGCGACCTCCTCGCCGGTCGCCGCGTGCGGCGCGGTCACGTTGAAGGGGCCCCGCACCGCGTCGCTGTCCAGGGCGAGCAGGGTCATCGCCACGACGTCGTCGCAGTGGATCCACGAGATCACCTGCTTGCCGTCGCCGATCGGCCCGCCCAAGAAGAACCTGAAGGGGGCGATCATCTTCTCGAGCGCGCCGCCGCCCTCGCCGATCACCACGCCGATCCGCAGCTGCACCGAGCGGACGCCGTGCTGCTCCTCGACGGCGCGGGCCGACTCTTCCCAGCGGACCACGACGTCGGCGAGGAAGCCCTCCCCGGGCGGGGCGCCCTCGTCGAGCACCTTCTCGCCCGGCTGCGGGCCGTAATAGCCGACCGCGGAGGCGCAGAGGAACACGGCCGGCTTGCGCTTGGCCTTGCCGATCGCCTCGCCCATGAGGCGGGTCGTGTCGACGCGGCTGTTCACGATCTCGCGCCGCGCGTCCTCGGTCCAGCGCTTGGTGATCGACTCGCCCGCGAGGTGGATGACCCCGTCCACCCCGTCGAGCTCCTCGAACCACGGCCCCGCGCTGTAGGGGCTCCACGACACGACGCGCGCCCCGGGCAGCGTCGCCTGCGTCCGCCCCACGTCGCGCGTCAGCACCGTCACCCGATCCCCCCGCGCGAGCAGCTCCTTCACGAGAGCACGCCCGATAAACCCGCTGCCGCCGGTGACAAGAACCGTCTTCACGAGCTCGTTCTATCACGGCTCGGACGGAGGCGGGGCTTCCCTTCGGGCGCCTCGGGCGCCACGACGGAGGCGCGCCGGACAGGCGGCAGCTGTCCAGTCGTGACGCGGAGCGCGGGAGACGGTAAGACGCCGGACGTGATGGATGACCTAGAGACCTTCAAGAAGCTTCCTCTCGGCGGCCTGGATCGCCGCTCGCTCGTCGGGGCGCTGGCCGAGCACGGCGCGCGCGTGGCGACCGAGCAGCTCGCGGCGCACCGCGCCCGCATCCGCCCGGCCGGCGCGAAGATCGCCCCGGACGCGGCGGTGCTGATCCTGGGCGGCTCGAACGGCATGACCCGGGCGCTCGCGCTGCAGCTGCTCTTCGGGGAGCGGGCCGCCGTCTTCGCCGTGCACTTCGACAGCGAGAAGATGCAGATCGGCCCGCACCACGTGAAGGCGATCACGGACGCGGCGGAGGCCGAGGGGCTCACGGCGCGCTTCTGGAACAGCGACGCCACGAAGCCCCAGGTGATCGACGAGGTGGTCGCCGCGCTGAAGGAGCGGTATCGGGCGGTGCACCTCGTGAACGGCATCGCGGCCGGCGCGATGAAGCGGTACGCGGAGCACGGGCCGACGAAGGTGAAGGACCTCGACGTCGCGTTCGATGCGGTGCTCCAGGTGCCTGATTTCTCGCGCCCCGAGAACGTCCGCAAGCTCGGGCTCGTCGAGGTGGACGTCGCGAACGAGGCGGACATCGAGCGGACGAACAAGTTCATGGGCACCTCGTCGCTCCTGTGGGCCGAGCCGCTCGCCGCGGCGGGGCTGCTCGCGAAGGGCGAGAGCGTCGTGTCGTTCTGCGACTACGACTACCCGAGCGACGATCCGGTCTACGCGATGGGCCCGCTCGCCGGCGCGAAGCAGCTGCAGCGCAAGACGATGGCGGAGATCCAGGAGCGGTTCGGGGTGCGGACGGCGCGCATCTGCTATCCGGCGCTGGCGACGACGGCGCTCGGGGCGATCCCGGGAGGGCTGCTGATGTTCGGGCTCAGCACGCAGATCCTGAAGGAGCGCGGGCAGTTCAAGGACGTCATCGATCTCGCGGGCGAGACGATGGAGATCTGGCGCCCGGGCTGGGATGGGAGCGATCTGCGGGTGGACGCGGCCTATCAGGCCTGTCTTCCGGAGTTCAACAAGCGCAAGGATCAGCTCGGGCCGAAGGACGTCCCCGGCGCGTTCCGGCTGCTGTTCACGTAGCGTCGAGGGGGGCCGCGCGCGGGGGGCCGGCGCGGCCGGCGCCCCTACCCTTCGGCCCGCGCGGTCTCGGGCTCGAGCCGGGCGATCTGGCGCTTGTCCGACATCTGGAGGATGCCCACCCAGCCGAGCACGCGGATGACCTGGTAGGCCGGGTCGATCTCGAACCAACGCACCGCGAAGTTCGGGCTCATCGCGTACTTGTGGTGGTTGTTCTGGAAGAGCTCGCCGAGCGTCACGACGTCGAGGACCAGCGTGTTGCGCGAGTCGTCGTCGCTGTTGAAGTTGCGGTAGCCGTAGCGGTGGCCGCACCAGTTGACGATCGCCCCGTGCAGCGGGCCCATGGTCCAGTGGAGCGGGAGGAACAGGAACTGCCACCAGTGCGAGGCGAAGGCCACGTAGAGGAGCGTGTACCCCGTGCCCCACGCGAGGCGGCTGATCCACGAGTTGCCGATGCGATCGAGCGTCGGCCACTCCGGGTAGCCGCCGAGGAAGCGCGGCTCCACGTCGGCCTTGCCCTCGTAGATCGCGTCGTAGCGCTTCGCGGTGTCCAGCATCATCGAGACGACCCCCGAGTAGTACCGCGGCGAGTGCGGATCCTTCGGCGTGTCGCTGTAGGCGTGGTGCATGCGGTGCAAGATCGCGTAAACCCACGGAACCAGGTACGACGAGCCCTGCGTGAGGTAGGTCAGGAAGTGAAAAGTCCGCTCCCACCGCTTCGACATCGTGAACATCCGATGCGAGGCGTACCGGTGCAGGAAGAAGGTCTGGAAAAAGACCGAAAGCGTAGAGTGGGCGATGAGAACGACCGCGATCTCCATGCTCAGGTCGTAGCCCGGCGGTCGGCGGGGAGGGGTCAGGGCACCGTCACGTTTCCGTAACGGGGGCCTGGATCCCGCGTGTTTTCGGGTTGTTTCCGACATCCCCGGGCTCTCCCGAGCCCGTTCGTGGTAACGGCGGCGTCGTGAAGGCCGTGATCATCGGTGCGGGCCGGGGCAGCCGGCTGCGTCACCTGACCGAAGAGCTGCCGAAGACGCTGGTTCCGATCCTTGGCCGCCCGATGCTCGACAGCATCCTCGACGCGCTCGCGGCGGGCGGCTTCAAGCGGTCGGATGTCGTGTTCGTCTGCGGCTACAAGGCCGACGTGATCCGGGCTGCCTACCCGGATCTGACGTACGTCGAGAACCGCGACTGGGAGCAGAACAACATCCTGCTGTCGCTGCTCTGCGCGCGCGAGCACCTCGAGGGCGGCTTCGTCTCGACGTACGCGGACATCGTCTATCGGCCCGAGATCGTGGCGGATCTCGTGCGCTCTCCGCACGACATCACGCTCGCCTGCGACACGGACTGGCGGCGCCGCTACGTGGGCCGCTCGCAGCACCCGGAGACCGACGCGGAGAAGCTCCGCGCCGACGCGGCCAGCGCGGATCGCGTCGTGGAGCTCTCGCGCCGCATCCCGCCGGAGGCCGCGGCGGGCGAGTTCATCGGGGTGATGAAGCTCTCCGCGCGGGGCGCCGCGCAGCTCCTGGCCGCCTTCGACGCCGCGCGCGCCGCCTTCTCGGAGCGGCCGGAGTTCCGCGAGGGGCGCTCGTTCCGGCGCGCCTACCTCATCGATCTGCTCCAGCACATGCTCGAGTCCGGCGCGGCCCTCCACAAGATCGACACGCACGGCGGCTACATGGAGATCGACACCCTGGAAGACGCGTCGCTGGCCGACGCGTGGTGGCGCGGCGCGACCTGAAGCGGCCGCTGCGCGCGCGCGGCGGCTCGCGCCGCCCTAGAAGGCGTCGGCGAAGTCGGCGCCTTGCGCGAGGAGGCCGGGCAGGCCGCCGGTGTGCAGGAACAGCACCCGCTTGCCCGAGAGCTCGCCCCGCTCGGCCATGTCCCAGAGCCCGGAGAACGCCTTGCCGGTGTACACCGGGTCGAGGATGAGCCCCGACAGCCGCGCCACCTTCAGGATCCGCGCCCGTTGCTCCGGCGTGGAGACCGCGTAGGCCGGCCCCCTCGCGGAGTCGTCGATCACGAGGTGGGCGGGCGCGCCGAGGCGCGGATCGAGCGCGCGCGCGTCGTCCATGATCTGGACCGCGATGCGCGCGAACGTGGCCCTGTCCTCGCACACCGCCATCGCGCGCACCTCGCCGGCCACCTCGTAGCGGGCCGCGCCGAGCGCCGTGCCCGCGGCCGTCCCGCCCGAGCCGCACGCGTGCACGATGACGTCGAACGGCTTGCCCCCCGCGAGGCCGAGGTCGAGCTGCTTGCGGATCTCCTCCATCGCGCGCACGTAGCCGAGCGCGCCGAGGCCGTTCGAGCCGCCCTCGGGGATCACGTACGGCCGGCCGCCCGCCGCGCGGAGCTCGGCGGCCGCCTCGGCCATCACGGCGTCACGGTCCCGGTACGCCTCGGGCGAGATCAGCCGGATCTCGGCGCCGGCGAGCCGGTCGAGCAGCGTGTTGCCCTGGAGCGGCGCCCCGGCCGACGGCTCGGCGGTGCGCAGGAACAGCACCGAGCGCAGGCCGAGCGAGGCGCAGAGCAGCGCGGTCGCGCGCGCGTGGTTCGACTGCAGGCCGCCGCAGGTGAGCACGCAGTCGGCGCCCTCTTCGCGCGCGGCGGCGAGCAGGTACTCGAGCTTGCGGATCTTGTTGCCGGCCTCCGCGCCCGCCGTCATGTCGTCGCGCTTCACGTAAAGGTCGACGCCGAGCGCCTCGGCGAGCCGCTGCGGGCGCTGGATCGGGGTCGGAAGGTGGCTCAGCGCGAGTCGTTTGCGCATCGTTTCTCTCCCATGCGGTCAATGGATCACGCCCAGCTTGAGCGTGAGCAGGTACTGGTCGGCGAGCTCCGTGCCGGAGGCGTCGTCGAACGCGCCGCCGGGGAAGAGGACGCCGGCCTCGGTGCCGAACTGGATGGTGACGAGCCTGCCCATCGCGATGCGCGCGTCGACGCCGAGATCGAGCTCGACGCCGAGATCGCGGCGGCGCGGGGGGCCGCCGTCGTAGTTGGCGAGGTGGCCGCCCGCCCGGGGGGTGCTGTGCGGGTCGACGAGATCGGTCGTCGCCTCGGCGATGATCGCCCCTGCCTTCAGGTCGAGCCAGCGCGCCGGCCGCACGATGACCCGCGGGTTCACGTAGGCGGCGCCGAACACGCCTCCCTTGGAGGGCAGCGACCGGATCCCGGGCTCGGGGGACGCGGCGAAGAGCTCCCGCTCGGCGATCGTGGCCGAGCGCGCGGTCTTCCAGGCGAGCACCTGGTCGAACAGGAGGAGCCCGACGTTGTGGCTCGGGTCGAAGGTGAACCGCCGCGACACGCCGTCCCTGGGGTCGTCGTCGCCCGACGCGTAGCCGGCCTCGATCTCCGTGACGACGCGCCCCCATCGATCGGCCGGCCGCCGACCGCGGCCCGCGACGTGCACGGCCCCGAGCGTGGCCGCGCCGCCGATCGAGCGCACCGCCACGGGCGCGCGCCCTGCCGCCGCGCCCGAGGGCGGCGCGGGCCCGCGCGGGATGAACGACGTCGAGCCCAGGATCACCGCGGCCTCGATCTCGCCGTAGACGTGGGCGCCGCCCCCCGGCACCGGCGCGTCGAACTTGCCGGTCACGTCGATCACGGCCGAGGCGAGCGTCTCGGTGGACCGGGCCGGGCTCGTCTTCGCGCGGCGCTCGCGGGCCTGCTGCCGCAGGGCGCCGTAGATCCCGACCTCGCCGCGCCGCTCGCGCCAGAGCGCCGACACGACCGCCTGGAGCGCGCGATCGCCCTCGCCTTCGTCCTGCCCCTCGACGTCGTTTCCGAGCAGGTCGGCCGCGCTGTCCTCGAACACGAGGTCGCCCGCGATCGTCACGAGGAGCGGTCCGGTCGGGCCCATCGGCGTCGCCGCGAAGAGGACGCGCTGGACGAGCGATCCGCGCTCGTAGTCTCCGAAGAGGGTCGCGCGCTCGCCGTCGTTGGCGACGAGCCCCATCCCCCAGTGCGCGCCCTGCTGGCCCAGCCGGAAGACGCCGACGGACGACGGCAGCTCCAGGTAGAGGTAGCGCGGGTGCACCTCGTACCAGGCCAGGGCGGCGCGCGCGTCGCGCACCTGCTCGACGTGTTGCGTGACGTCGCCGGCGATGAGCCCGCGGACGACGTCGATCTGCGCGACGATGGACGCCTTGTCCTTGTAGTGGAAGCGCGGCGAGAGGCGCAGCCAGTGAGCGATGTACTGGTTCTGCCCGAGCGTCGTCGCGCCCGGCGCCGAGCGGCGCGGCGCCCGGAGCCGGAGATCGCTCATGGCGCGGTAGCGGAGCTGGTACTCGCCCTGGAGCGAGAACGTCGACCGGGTCGGGTCCGGCGGGGGCGGCGGCGAGCGGCCGGTGTCCAGGACGAGCCGCTGATCGAAGCGGTCGGCGGACGGCGCGGACGGCGGCGCGCCCGACCCCGCGCTGCTGGCGCCGTCCGCGTCCTCCGCGCTGGCGGCGTCTGCGCTCGCGTCCTCCGCGCTGGCGGCGTCTGCGCTCGCGTCCTCCGCGCTGGCGGCGTCTGCGCTCGCGTCATCGACGGGCTGAGCGGCGCTTGGCGAGGCGAGCGCGACAGCAAACGCAAGGGGGGCGAGGAGGGCAAGGGTGAAGCGCATCGGAAGCAAGCAACCGCGCGCCGGCGCGCGGCCGGGAACGCGCCGGCGAGGATAGGCGGATCGATCCCCGCCGGGCACTGGATTCTGCGTTTTCCAGCCGGGGCGCTGCCGAGGCCCCGCTGGCCGCCGGCGAGCGGTCGAGCGGCGCCGCGGATCGCCGCTCGGGCGGCTTTTCTCGAGGCATCCACCGCTCTAGCGTGCGTCCCCGTGACCCTCTCCACGCCGCGCGCCGCCGCAGTCTCTCCCTCTCCGTTGCTCCTGGGCCGCCCCCTCTCCCTCGCGGATCTCGAGGACGTCGCGCGACGCGGCCGTCCGGTGGCGATCTGCGCCGAGGCGCGCGAGCGCGCCGAGGCCTCGCGCCGCGCGATCGACGCGATCGTGGCGGCGGGCGACGCCGCGCCTGCGGTGTACGGGATCAACACCGGCTTCGGCGCGCTCGCGGAGACGCGCATCGCCGATCACGACATCCGGGCGCTCCAGCGGAACCTCGTACGGAGCCACGCCTGCGGGGTGGGGCCCGATCTCGGCGAGGCCGAGGTGCGCGCGATGATCGTCCTGCGCGCGCAGGTGATCGCGCTGGGGCACTCGGGGGTGCGCACGGAGGTGCTCGACCTGCTCGCCGCCCTGATCGAGCGCGGCGTGTGCCCGCGCATCCCGGCCCAGGGCTCGGTCGGCGCGTCGGGCGATCTCGCGCCGCTCGCGCACCTCGCGCTCTCGCTCATCGGCGAGGGGGAGGCGCGCTTCGAGGGGCAGCTCATGCCGAGCGCGGTGGCGCTGGCGAAGGCCGGCGTCGCGCCGCTCGCGCTCGCGGCGAAGGAGGGGCTCGCGCTGATCAACGGGACCCAGTACCTGACCGCGCTCGGCGCGCTCGCGCTGCGGGACGCGGCCGCGCTCTGCACGGTCGCCGACATCGCCGGCGCGGTGAGCCTCGAGGCGCTGATGGGCTCGAAGCGCCCGTTCGACGAGCGGCTCATGCGCGTGCGCCCTCACCCGGGCCAGGCCGGCACGGCCGGCAACCTGCGCACGCTGCTCGGGGGCAGCGAGATCATGCAGAGCCACGCCGACTGCCCGAGGGTGCAGGACGCCTACTCGCTCCGCTGCATGCCCCAGGTGCACGGCGCGACGCGCGACGCGCTCGCCTGGGCCACCGAGGTGCTGACCCGGGAGGTGAACAGCGTCACGGACAACCCGACGGTGTTCCTCGGCGAGGGGGGCGCCGAGCTGCTCTCGGGCGGCAACTTCCACGGGCAGCCGGTCGCGCTGGCCCTGGATCTCGCCGCGATGGCGGCGGCCGAGCTCGCGAACATCAGCGAGCGGCGGGTCGAGCAGCTGGTCAACCCTGCGCTCTCGACCGGCCTCACGCCGTTCCTCGCGCCGCGCAGCGGGCTGCACTCGGGGTTCATGATCGCCCAGGTGGCGAGCGCCTCGCTGGTCAGCGAGAACAAGGTGCTCTGCCACCCGGCGAGCGTCGACTCGATCCCCTCGAGCGCCGGCCGCGAGGACCACGTGAGCATGGGCAGCATCAGCGCCCGGAAGCTGTCCCAGGTGATCGAGAACGTCCGCAGCTCGCTGGCGATCGAGCTCATCACGGCGGCGCAGGGGGTGGACCAGCGGCGCCCGCTCCGCCCGAGCGCGGGGGTGGCCGCCGCCCACGCCGCCATCCGTCGCGTGGTGCCGGAGCTCCTCGAGGACCGTCCCCTCTACCTGGACATCGCGGCGGCCACCGAGCTCATCCGGAGCGGCGCGCTCATCGCCGCGGTGGAGGAGGCGGTGGGTTCGCTCAACTGATTTTTTCTGTTGTTATAATTACAACTGAGACGATCCTATGGAAATCTGACGCGCCTCATCGGAATGCAAATGCTCCATCGCAGGGGGAGTTGCTGTACATTGGCTCAGTGCCCATTCCGGTCAGCACCCCGCCATTTCCATTCGATGCGGTTCGAGATCTGCTCGGCGTGGTGCGGGCGATCTACGCGGCGGCGAAGGACGGGGGGGCGTCGCGGGAGCAGCTCGCGCGCATCGAGCGGGTGGGCCGGGAGCTGAGCCGAGCGCTGGACCTGGCGGGGTCGCCCCAGCAGGGGGTGTCGGGTCACTCGACGGCGTGGAAGGTGACGGACAAGGCGATGCTCCAGGTGAACGACCTTGTCGATCCGCTGACGCCGGCGGCGCCGCTCCTGCTGGCGGCGCGGAGCCGCGTCACGGGGAGCCGGCTGGCCGTGCGGAGCAAGCCTCAGGGACGGTAGGGGGCTGGGGGCGAGGGCGAAGACAAGGACGGGGCGTCCGGGCGGGGGCGCCGGGAGCGGGGGCGGCAGGGACGGGGCCGCTGGGAGCGGAGACGCTGGGAGCGGAGGCGAGCAGGAACGGGCTGCCGGCCGGCGCGCTTCGAGGACCGCACCGCAGGGGT
>JAICEP010000164.1 GCA_025924095.1 Sorangium sp. | reverse complement strand
GCCGGACGTGGAGCACAACGCGCTGCAGTTCCTCCCGCGCCTCTCCGAGGCGATCGGCCATTACTATGCGGTATTCCAGGCGCTCGAGGCGCTGCTCCCGCCGCACATCGCCGCACGCGAGACCATCGAGCAGGTCTTCTTCGGTCAGGAGGTGATGAACGTGGTGGTGGGCGAGGGGGCGGCGCGGGTCGAGCGGCACGAGCGCCGTGGCGCCTGGCAGCGCCGCCTCCGCATGAACGGCTTCGAGCCGCTGCGCGTCTCCCAGCACGAGCCGCCGGTCCGCGCAGGGCTGCGCCTCAGCCAGGGGTTCGACGTCCGGACGGACGAGCCGGCGCTGCTGCTCATGCGCAACGGGGTGTCCATCGTGTCCGCGTCGGCGTGGCGCCCGCGGCCGGTGCCGCCGCCATCGCGGTTCATCTCCGGGCTGTTCCGCCGGGCCGGCTGAGCGCTCGCTTGTCGGGGACGCCCGCGGCGCGGGCCTCGTGCGAATCGTCCGCTGAGCGGTCGTCGTGGTGGGGGCTGTTCTTGGCGCCCATGGCTGCTCCGCGCCCGGTCGGGGGGATTGGCTAGCGCGTCGTTGCACGCGCTCTCTGTGGCCGCGGTCGCATCTCGGGCGATGGGTAAGCGCAAGTGCCACCGCCGAGCTCAGGGATGAGCTCAGCGGGTCACGAGCACCTTGAGGGCGCCCGGCGCAGCCGCGGCCCGCAGCGCCTCCTCGGCGCGCTCCAGCGGGAGGCGGGCCGACACGAGCGAGCGGACGTCGACGGTCCGGCCCTCGAGGGCGCGCAGGGCTGGATCGAACAGCCCGCAGCGCGAGCCGACCACGGTGATCTCGTGGACGACGAGGTCCGCGAGGTGGACGCTGGAGAGCCCGGCGACCGTGCTCTTCAGCACGAGCGTGCCCCGCGGCCGGGTCGCGCGGACCGCCCTCGTGAACCCCTCGGCCGTGCCGGTGGCCTCGACCACGAGCTCGGCCGGCTCGCCGGCCCAGGCGCCCTGAGGAGGCACGGCGCCGGTGTCGACCGGCGCGACCGGGCGAAAGAGCTCGGTCGCGATGCCCTGCGCGCGCAGCAAGGCGAGCTTCTCCTCGTGCTTGCCGACCGCGAGCACGCGGGCGCCGGCCTGGTGCAGCACCTGGGCGATGAGCAGGCCGAGCTTCCCGTCGCCGAACACGAGCGCCGAGGTGCCCGGCGCCACGCGCACCTGCTCCAGGATCGCGAACGCCGCCGCGAGCGGCTCCGTGAACACCGCCTCCTCGTCGTCCACCCGGTCGTCCACGGCGTGGAGGTTCGCCACGGGCACCGCGACGCGCTCCGCCAGCGCGCCGTCGGCGCCGGCGATGCCCAACACCGTGGGCGGCCGGCCGTGGCGTCCCAACCCGCGCGCGCACGTACTGCAGCGGCCGCACGCGAAGTTGATCTCCCCGACCACGCGACGGCCGCGCCAGGCGGCCGGCCCGTCCACGACCTCCCCGACGAACTCGTGCCCGAGCGTGCCGCGGAAGCCCATGTAACCCTTGGTGATTTCGAGATCCGTGTTGCAGATCCCCGCGCACCGCACCTCGACCACGGCCATGCCGGCCGTGATCGAGGGCGGGTCGCGGTCGATGACGCGCGCCGCCGTGCCGTCCCAGACCAGCGCTCGCACGGGCGAGCTCTAGCCTGCCGCGAGCGCCAGCCGGCGCTTCGTCGCCTGCATCAGGTACGCGTCGACCGCCTCGGCGGCCTTGCGCCCCTCCGCGATCGCCCACACGACGAGGCTCTGGCCGCGCGACATGTCGCCGGCGGCGAAGACGCCCTCCACGCTCGTGCGCCCGCCCGGCGCCTTCACGTTGCCGCGCTGGTCCATCGCGACGCCGAGCTGCTCGATCAGCCCCTCGCGCTCGGAGCCGACGAAGCCCATCGCGAACAGGACGAGCTCGCACGGGATCTCGAACTCGCTCCCCGGGACCGGCACGAACTTCCCGCCTTCCAGGCTCACCCGCGTCGCCTTGAGGGCGCGCACGTGCCCGTGCTCGTCCCCGAGGAACGCGGTGGTCGAGACCGACCAGTCGCGCTCGCCGCCCTCCTCGTGCGAGGACGACGAACGGAGGATGAGCGGCCACGCGGGCCACGGGTTCGTCAGCGAGCGCTGCTCGGGCGGGCGGGGGAGGAGCTCGAGCTGCGTCACGTGCGCCGCGTTGTGCCGGTGGCTCGTGCCGAGGCAGTCCGAGCCGGTGTCGCCGCCGCCGATGACGACCACGCGCTTGCCCGTCGCGAGGATCGCCTCGCTGTCGGGGATCACGTCGCCGGCGACCCGCTTGTTCTGCTGCGTCAGGAAATCCATCGCGAAGTGGACGCCCTTCAGCTCCCGGCCCGGCACCGGCAGATCGCGCGGCCGGCGCGCCCCGCCGCAGAGCACGATGGCGTCGTACTGCTCGCGCAGCGCGTCGCCGGTGATGTCGACGCCGCAGTGGACGCCCGTGCGGAAGGTCACCCCCTCGGCCTGCATCTGTTCCATGCGGCGGTCGATGAGGTGCTTCTCCATCTTGAAGTCGGGGATGCCGTAACGGAGCAGGCCGCCGATGCGGTCGTCACGCTCGAAGAGCGTCACGTCGTGCCCCTGGCGCGCGAGCTGCTGCGCGGCCGCGAGGCCGGCCGGCCCCGACCCGATCACCGCGACCTTCTTGCCCGTGCGCTGCTTCGCGATGACCGGCACGACGAGGTTCCGCTCGAAGGCGCGATCGGCGACGCCGCGCTCGACGTTCTTGATCGTGACCGGCTTGCCCTCGATGTTCAGCACGCACGCCGCCTCGCAGGGCGCCGGGCACACGCGCCCGGTGAACTCGGGGAAGTTGTTCGTCGCGTCGAGCGCCGCGATCGCCTCGGGGAGGCGATCGCGGAACATGTGATCGTTCCAGTCGGGGATCAGGTTCCCGAGCGGACACCCGTCGTGACAGAACGGGATGCCGCAGTCCATGCACCGCGCTGCCTGATCGCGCAGCTCGGGATCGGGGATCGGGAGCTCGAACTCCTGCCAGTCGTTCAATCGATCGGAGACGGGTCGCTTCTTGAGGTCGACCCGCTGGATCTCGAGGAAGCCTCGTACCTTACCCATGGGCGGCCGACCTCTCTCCCGCGCTCGCGGGGCCCGCGTTGGCGGGGATGTAACGTCCAGTGGAAACGTAGGGGGTGGAGGGTGAAAGGAGGGACACGATCCCGTCGGTCGCGTCCGCCCCGTTCGTCGCGGGCGACGCCGCGGCCTCGAGGGCGCGCCGGTACTCGCTCGGGACGACCTTCACGAACTTCGACAGGACGGCCTGCCAGGAGTCGAGCAGCTCGGTCGCCTTCCGGCTGCCCGTGCGCTGCACGTGCTCCTCGAGCAGCGCCCGCACCGACTCGGCGTCGGCCGCGGTCATCGTCTCGAGCTGCACCATCTCCTTGTTGCAGCGCGCCTCGAAGAGCGCGTCCTCGTCGAAGACGTAGGCGAGCCCGCCGCTCATGCCGGCCCCGAAGTTGCGGCCGGTGGTGCCGAGGATGATCACGGTGCCGCCCGTCATGTACTCGCAGCCGTGGTCGCCCACGCCCTCGACGACGGTGGTGGCGCCGCTGTTCCTGACCGCGAAGCGCTCGCCGGCGCGGCCGTTGAAGAACGCGCGGCCGCTCGTCGCGCCGTAGAGCACGACGTTGCCGACGATGACCTGGTCGTCCGGCTTGAACGGCGCCTCGCGCGGCGGGCGCACCGCCACCACGCCGCCCGAGAGGCCCTTGCCGACGTAGTCGTTCGCGTCGCCCTCGAGCTCGAGCGTCATGCCCCGCGAGGCGAAGGCGCCGAAGCTCTGGCCGGAGCTGCCGGTGCACTTCACGACGATGCTGTCCTCGGGCAGCCCGGCGCCGCCGTGGCGGCGCGCGATCTCACCGCTCAGCATGGCGCCGAGCGTCCGGTCCGAGTTCCGCACGCGGGTCTCGATGACGACGGGCGACCCGCCGTCGATCGTGGCGCGCGCCTGCTCGATCAGCCTGAGGTCGAGCACCCGGTCGAGCTTGTGGTCCTGCGGCTCGACGCAGTGGTTCGGGCTCGTGAGGGCCTCCTTCGGGCGGTAGAGCACCTCGGAGCAGTCGATCTTCCTCGCCTTCGCGTGGAGCCCGGTGCGCCGCTGCACGATGCAGTCGGAGCGCCCGACCATCTCGGTCAGGGTGCGGAAGCCCAGGCTCGCCATGATCTGCCGGAGCTCCTCCGCCACGTAGAAGAAGAAGTTGATGACGTGCTCCGGCGCGCCCGTGAACTTCTTGCGGAGCTCCGGGTCCTGCGTGGCGATGCCGACGGGGCAGGTGTTGAGGTGGCACTTGCGCATCATGATGCAGCCCGCCGCGACGAGCGGCGCCGTGGAGAAGCCGAACTCCTCGGCGCCGAGCAAGGCGGCGAACGCCACGTCCCGGCCGGTCATCAGCTTGCCGTCGGTCTGCACGATGGCGCGGCCGCGGAGCCCGTTCATCACGAGCACCTGGTGCGCCTCGGCGAGCCCGAGCTCCCACGGCACGCCCGCGTGGTGGATCGACGTGAGCGGGGAGGCGCCGGTGCCGCCCGAGTCGCCGCTGATCAGCACCACGTCGGCGTGCGCCTTCACGACGCCCGCGGCGATGGTGCCGACGCCCGCCTCGGCGACGAGCTTCACGCTGATGCGCGCCTTCGAGTTGATGTTCTTCAGGTCGAAGATGAGCTGCGCGAGATCCTCGATCGAGTAGATGTCGTGGTGCGGCGGCGGCGAGATCAGCGTCACGCCGGCGGTCGAGTGGCGCACCTTCGCGATCACCGCGTCGACCTTGTGGCCCGGGAGCTGGCCGCCCTCGCCGGGCTTGGCCCCCTGCGCCATCTTGATCTGCAGCTCGTCGGCGTTGACGAGGTACTGGGCCGTGACGCCGAACCGCCCCGACGCGACCTGCTTCACCGCGCTCCGCTTCGAGTCGCCGTTCGGCAGCCGGAGGAAGCGCCCCGGGTCCTCGCCGCCCTCGCCGGTGTTCGAGCGCGCGCCGATGCGGTTCATCGCGACGGCGAGGGTCTCGTGGGCCTCCTTCGAGATGCTGCCGAAGGACATGGCGCCCGTGGCGAAGCGCCTGACGAGCGAGGTCGCGGGCTCGACCTCCTCGATCGGCACCGGCGGGCCGACGGGCTTGAAGTCCCACAGCCCGCGGAGCGACATCGGGTGCTCGCGCTGCTCGTTGATGACCGCGGAGTACTCGGCGTAGCTCTTCGCGTCGTCGAGGCGGACCGCCCGCTGGAGCGTCGAGATCGACTGCGGCGTCCAGAGGTGCCGCTCGCCGAAGACGCGGAAGTGGTGGTGGCCGCCGACGTCGAGGTGCGCGCGCGCCCGCTCGCCGTACGCCGCCTGGTGGCGGGCGAGCGTCTCCTCCGCGATCTCACGCAGCCCGACGCCGCGGACGCGCGACGCCGTGCCGGTGAAGTACGCGTCGATGACGAGCTGATCGACGCCGATCGCCTCGAAGATCTGCGCGCCCTGGTAGCTGGAGAGCGCGCTGATCCCCATCTTGGACATGATCTTCAGGATGCCCTTCTTGAGCGCCTTCACGTACCGCGAGCTCGCCGCCGGGGGCGACAGGTCGGGGCCGAGGGTCTTGTCGCGGCACATCGCCGCGATCGACTCGAACGCGAGGTACGGGTTCACCGCGCCCGCGCCGTAGCCGATGAGCAGCGCCATGTGGCCGACCTCGCGCGCCTCGCCGGTCTCGACGATGATGCCGGCGCGCGTGCGCGTCCCCTCGTTGATGAGGTGGTGGTGCACGGCGCCCGTCGCGAGCAGGCTCGGGATGGGGGCGAGCGTCTCGTCGATGCCGCGGTCGCTCAGGATGAGGATGCTCGCGCCGTCGGCGATCGCGCGGCTCGCGTCCTTGCAGAGCTTGGCGAGCGCGTTGCGCAGGTTGTCCTCCGGGTCACCGTCGACCGAGAAGTACATCGGCAGCGTGGCCGCGCGGAAGTCGGGGAAGACGTTCTTGCGCAGCTTGGACAGATCGTCCTGCGTGAGGATCGGGTGCGGCAGCTCGAGCATCCGGCACTGGCGGGGCGTCTCCTCGAGGAGGTTGCCCTCGCCGCCGACGCAGCTCACGAGCGACATCACGATCTCCTCGCGGAGCGGGTCGACCGGCGGGTTGGTGACCTGCGCGAACAGCTGCTTGAAGTAGCGGAAGAGCAGCTGGGGCTTCTCGGAGAGGACGGCGAGCGGGATGTCGACGCCCATCGAGCCCACCGGCTCCTCGCCGAGGGTGGCCATCGACGCGAGGATCATCCGCAGGTCCTCCTCGGTGTAGCCGAAGGTCTGCTGCAGGGACCGGAGGTCCGCGTGCGGGATGGTGTAGAGGCTCGGGACGTCCTCGAGGGCGCGCAGGTCGATCTTGTTCTCGGCGACCCACGCCGCGTACGGCTTCTGCGTCGCGACCCGGCGCTTGATCTCGTCGTCGCTGACGACGCGCCCCTCGCTCGTGTCGACGAGGAACATCTTGCCCGGCTGGAGGCGCCCCTTCTGGATGACGCGCGACGGCTCGATGTCGAGCACGCCGAACTCGCTCGCGAGCACGACGAGCCCGTCGCCCGTCACGACGTACTTCGCCGGGCGCAGCCCGTTGCGGTCGAGCGTCGCGCCGATCAGCTGGCCGTCGGTGAAGCACAGCGCCGCGGGGCCGTCCCAGGGCTCGATGAGGCAGCCGTGGTACTCGTAGAACGCCTTCTTCTCGGCCGACATGTCCGGGTCGTGCGCCCAGGCCTCCGGCACGAGCATCATCATCACGTGCGGCAGCGACCGGCCGCTCGCGAGCAGGAAGTCGACGACGTTGTCGAGCGCGGACGAGTCGGACCCGCCGGCGCGGATGATCGGCTTGAAGTCCTCGATCGCGTTCGCGAACACATCGCTCTTGAGCAGCGCCTCGCGCGCCGACATCCACGCGGTGTTGCCGCGCACCGTGTTGATCTCGCCGTTGTGCGCGATGACCCGGTACGGGTGCGCGCGCTCCCACGTGGGGAAGGTGTTCGTCGAGAAGCGCGAGTGCACCATCGCGAGCCGCGACACGGCGCGCTTGTCGGACAGATCGGGGTAGAACGCCGCGACCTGCTCCGCGAGCATCAGGCCCTTGTAGACGACGGTCCGCGATGAACAGGAGGCGATGTAGAAGTCATCGGAGTGGGCGGTGCGGCCGGCGCGCTTGCGGACCGCATAGAGGACCTGCTCGAAGGACTGGCGAGGCGCGACCCTGCCGATGAACAGCTGGCGGATCGCGGGGCGCGAGTCGCGCGCGACCGGGCCGATCGCCGCGTCGTCGATGGGGACGTCGCGCCAGCCGAGGACGCGCTGGCCGTGGTGCACGACCGCGGCCTCGAGGATCGCCTCGCACTGGCGGCGCCGGGACGGGCTCTGCGAGAAGAACACCGTCGCGACGGCGTAGTCGCCGGGAGGAGGCAGCGCGATGCCCACGGCAGCCAGGGATGCGGCGTACAGCTCGTGCGGGATCTGGAGGAGGACGCCCGCGCCGTCGCCGGTGCAGGGGTCGCAGCCAGCGGCGCCGCGATGGGTTAGATTTTCGAGGATCTCGAGCGCTTGGCAAACGACCTCGTGCGTCGCTTCACGGCGGAGCGTGGCGACGAATCCGAGACCGCATGCGTCGTGTTCGAAAGCCGGATCGTAAAGACCTTGTCGTTGGGGCAGAGGCATGGTGCTGACTTCACACGCGCGTAGCACATGTGGCACAAGGATTGGAGCCCTAGTTAATGCGGCGCGCCAGTACCCGCCGAATCGGGCCCAAAATCCGGGGGGCGGTCCCCCCTCTCCGCGGCCCGGATGGGCCGGGGGGGGGCGGCGCTCGGCAGTGGACGCCCGTCGCCGCCCGTGGTGTGGGTGGGGCTGGCCGGCTTGCTGGCCCGTCCACCGGCGACGTGTCATTCGGATGAAGCTCTTCGCGCTCAGTGATCTCCACGTCGGCTATGCGGAGAACCGGTGCGCCATCGAGCGCATGACGCCGCGGCCGAACGACTGGCTCATCCTCGCTGGCGACCTCGGGGAGACGGAGCAGCACCTGCTCTACGTGCTCGATACCCTGGGCCCTCGGTTCAAGCAGCTCGTGTGGGCGCCGGGCAACCACGAGCTCTATACGGTGCCGAGTGAGCGCGGCGCGCCGCGCGGCCGGGCTCGCTACGATCGGCTGGTCGAGCTATGCCGGAGCCGCGGGGTGATTACGCCGGAGGACCCTTACGTGCTTTGGGAGGGCGAGGGCGGGCCGCACGTGCTGGCGCCGATGTTTCTGCTCTATGACCACAGCTTCCGGCCGGCCGGCGTGGCCGAGCACGACGCGGTGGCGT
Source organism: Sorangium sp. (assembly GCA_025924095.1). Lineage (GTDB taxonomy): Bacteria > Myxococcota_A > Polyangia > Polyangiales > Polyangiaceae > Sorangium. The sequence continues at coordinate 3,359 of JAICEP010000164.1, read as the reverse complement.
GGGCGATGCAGAGCGGCGTCCTCTGCATGGACGAGGAGCTGCTCGACCCGGCCCCGTACGCGAGCCGGCCTGCGTGGTGCCGGGCCCGCCTCGCCGAGACCGAGGCGCGACTCGCCGCGATCGACGACCACCCCACGGTGCTCATCAACCACTTCCCGTTACGGGAAGAGCTCGTGCGCCTGTGGCGCATCCCGCGCTTCTCGATCTGGTGCGGGACGCGGCGCACGCACGATTGGCACACGCGGTTCCGTGCGCGGGTGGTCGTCTCAGGGCACCTCCACATCCCCCGCACCGACTGGATCGACGGTGTTCGTTTCGAGGAGGTGTCGTTCGGCTACCCGCGCCAGCGGCCCGCCGGGCTCACCGTCGACAGCTGCCTGCGCGAGATCTTGCCGGGGCCCGCGGACGCGGCTCCGCTGGGGGCGTAGATGATCGAGATCGGTCCCGGCACCGCGCACCTCTGGTACGTCTTCTCCGAGCCGGTCTGCGACGAGGCGCTGCTCGCGGCGTACCACCGGCTGATGGCGCCGGACGAGGCGGTGCAGCAGGCGCGCTTCCTGTTCGCCGAGAACCGGCACGAGTACCTGCTCACCCGCGCGCTCGTGCGCACGGTCCTCTCGAAGTACGCGGACGTCGCGCCCGAGGCATGGACGTTCGTCCGAAACGAATTCGGTCGGCCGCAGATCGCGGGGCCGCCGGGCGTGCCGCCGCTCCGGTTCAACCTGTCCAACACGCGGGGGCTCATCGCCTGCCTTGTCGCGCTGGACCGCGACGTGGGGGTCGACGTCGAGGACACCGAGCGATCGAGCAGCGCGGTGGACATCGCCGACCGCTTCTTCTCGCCCGTCGAGGTGCGCGCGCTGCGCGCCCTGCCGAAGGAGAGGCAGAGCGCGCGCTTCTTCGAGTACTGGACGCTCAAGGAGTCGTACATCAAGGCGCGCGGGATGGGGCTCGCGATCCCGCTCGACCAGTTCTCGTTCCACCTCGACGACGGGCCGGCGATCGGCATCTCCTTCGATCCGCGGCTCGGCGACGATCGCTCGGCCTGGCAGTTCGCGCTCTACCAGCCCTCGGCGCGGCACAGGATGGCCGCCGCCCTCCGCACGGGAGGCGAGCCTCCGCTGTCGATCGAGCTCCGGGAGACGGTGCCGCTGCGCGACGGCGGATGAGCGGCGGCGCGGGCCGCCCGCGCGGCGCGGTCAGTCCGGCCGCTCGATCGAGAGCTCGACGTTGCGCCACGACGGCGCGCCGCTGCCGTCGCGGCCGAAGCCGGAGGTGACGTCCACGACGGCCCGGCGGCGCCCCTCGGCGGCGACCGGGTCGTCGTCGACGGCGTAGTCGAGGGCGACCCCCCGGATGGCGGCGAAGCCGTTGTCCTCGTCCCAGATCTCGATGACGCGGACCTGGTGGGGGTAATCGGAGAGCGCGGAGGTCTCGAGCTCCCAGTAGGCGTGCCCGCCGCTCGGCGTCACATGGGTCACCCGGTGCACGTGCGTGTGGCCCGCGAGGTGGAGGAGCACGTTGTCGTAGCCGCCGACGAGCGCCTGCCACGCCTCGACGCTGAGCGCGCCGGGCACGACGGGGGTGCCCGTCGCGGCGAAGGAGCCATCCCCGAGCAGGCGCGACGCGTGGTGGGACGCGAGGACGACCCACCTGCGATCGCGCTGCGCTCGGTCGAGCGCCGGGCGGATGAACCGCTCGACGTCGTCCTCGAGGAGCACGCCGTTCGGGCCGCCGGTCTCGGCGGCCGTGTCGAGCACGAGGACGCGGAGGGGCGTGTCCTTCACGTCGAACTCGTAGAACGCCTTCCCGTACGCCTGCTCGTCGGGCCCGATCCCGTGCCCATCGCCCGTCGCCGCCAGCTGATCGAGCAGCGCGGGGCGGCTCAGGAGCGCTCGCCTCGGGTCGGGCACGACCTCGCCGGTGACCACCGGACCGCCGGGGAGCGACCAGTCGCGCGTCCCGCCGTCCGAGAGGCTCCCCGTCACGAGCTCGGCGCGCGTGTCCACGGGGAAGTTCCCTTGATGCAGGACATCGTGGTTGCCGGTCACCCAGCGCCACGGCATGAGCAGCCCCTCGGCGAAGAACGGGTCCTTGGGATCGTTGTCCGGGCCCTGGACGGGATCGTCGTCGTCGCCCGAGTCGCACTCGACCCGCGTCGAGCCCGAGAGGATGCCGAGCACCCAGTCGACCTCGTTCGTCTGCGCGCTGTCGGCGTTGTCGCCGCCGAGCAGGACGAAGTCGACCGGCGTGCTCCGGTGGAACGCGTTGATGGTGCGGACGGCGGCGTTGAGGATCCGGCACTCGTGCCCTTCCTGCGGGCGGAACGCCGACGCGAAGGGGCCGGGCCCGTCGAAGATCGCGAGCCGCGCGGGCGACTCGTCGTCGGCGAGCTGGGTGTCGGCGAGGTGCACGAACCGCGTCAGCAGCTTCGGGCGCGGGCCGCGCGGCGGCGGGGGCGTGCCGTCGAGCGTCGCCGGCGCGAGCGGCTGTCCCGGCCCGATCTCGAGCTCGCCGTAGCCCTCGGCGAGCATCTGCTCGATCTCCACCGGCACCGCGGGGTTCCTGGCCGGCGGATCGATCACCGCGGTGCGCGGCACGAGGGTGCGCTCGGTCGTCAGCGGCGGCGCGCCCGCGAGCGCCGGCAGCGGTGCCGGCGCAGGCAGCGGCGCGCGATCGACGGACTCCTCCGCCGCGCAGGCCGCGAGCGCAAGGAGGAAGACCGCCGCGGGGCGACCTCCGCGCGCGCGTGCGCGGAGCGATCGGCCGGGCTCCGCCGTTCTCGTGCCCACGGCTCGTGTCTGGCTCATCGCTTCCTTACATGACAAGACAGCAGCGCCTGATCAAGAAATGTTCATTCTGGCGGTATCGTCCTCGCTGACGGCCGGCATCGACAAAGAAGCGAGAGTTTCCGGAATGCGGGTTAACCACCCCACGTGTTCCTGGGTCGCCGCGGAGCGTCACGTGGATGAGCACGGGCGGACTGAACCATGGTAGGGCGGAGCCGCGGCCAGCGCGCCGGCTGCTGCTAGGATGCGGCGCGTCCGGGCTCCGGGCGCCCCTTTCGAGGTCATCCATGGTCATTTCGCGATTCCTGGGCTGCGCGCTCGCGGCGGCGGCGCTGGTGGGCTGCAGCGAGCCCGATCCCCTCATCGAGACCCATTACGGTGCTTACGAGGGGGACGCCTATCCGGACCGGCGTCCGGAGATCGTCGTTCCGGAGGGGGGGATGGGTGTGGTCACCGATAGCCGCTCCGACACGCTCTCCCTCATCTCGCTCGCGACGGGAGAGCGGTTCGGCGTTCATCCTGTGGGCCGCGATCCGGTGACGCTCGACGGGCCTCATCATGTCGCCGTGG
>JAICEP010000163.1 GCA_025924095.1 Sorangium sp. | reverse complement strand
GAGCGCGGCCGCGCTCGCGACCACCGGTCACGCCTGCCACGCCGGGCTATGCTCCGCGCGCGTCGCCCTCGCCCGGAGCCTCTATGAGCACGTCCAGGTCCCAGGAAAGACTACAAGAGAGCCTGAGCCTGGTAACTACCCTGCTCGAAAAGCAACGCGTCATCGAGGCCCTGACCCACAAGCAGGAGAGCAAGAACAAGGAGCTCATCGAGTCGCTGGTCCACCGTCAAAATCTCGCGCTGCTGCAGAGGAAGCTCAGGGATCTGCACCCGGCGGACCTCGCCCACATCATCGAGGTGCTCCCCCAGGCGGATCGGCTCGTGGTCTGGGCTGAGCTCGAGCCGTACCACGCAGCACAGGTGCTGCTCGAGTCTTCGCGCTCGGTCCGCGACTCGCTCGTCGCGGAGACGGAGCGCGGTCGCCTCGTCGCGCTGCTCGGCCAGCTCGACCCCGACGATCTCGCCTACGTCAGCGACTCGATCGAGCCGGAGATCGTGGCGGAGGTGTACCAGTCGCTGGACGCACGCGAGCAGTCGCTGTTCCGGTCGACGATCGCGTACCCGGACGACTCGGCGGGTCACCTGATGAGCCCGGAGTTCGTCTGGGTGCGCGACAGCTGGGATATCGCCGGCGCGCTGGAGGACGTGCGCCGGCGGGCCGAGCTGCCGTCGCACACGGAGACGCTGTTCGTTGTCGACGTGCGCAACGTGCTCCGCGGCACGCTCTCGCTCAAAGACCTGCTGCTCCGCCCGCCGAGCGCGCGCGTGAGCGCGGTCATGTCCACGGACGTGGTGAGCTTCACGCCGCGGGAGCGCGCCAGCGACGCGGCCAGGGCGTTCGAGCGTTACGACCTCATCGCCGCGCCGGTGGTGGACGAGCGCGGCAAGCTGGTCGGCCGGCTGACCGTGGATGTGATGATGGACTTCCTGCGGCGGCAAGCCCAGAGCGAGGCGCTGCGGCGCGCGGGGCTCGCGGGCGAGGAGGACTATTTCGCCCCCGCGTGGACGAGCGCGAAGAACCGCTGGCTCTGGCTCTTCGTCAACCTGATCACGGCGTTCGTGGCCTCGCGGGTCATCGGCATCTTCGAGAGCACCATTCGGGATCTCGTGGCGCTGGCCGCGCTGATGCCGATCGTGGCGAGCATCGGCGGCAACACCGGCAATCAGACGGTGGCGCTCATGATCCGGGGCCTCGCGCTCGACCGGATCACGCGGGCGAACGTGCGCCATCTCCTGCAGAAAGAGCTCTTCGTAGGCCTGATGAACGGCGCGGTCTGGGGCACGGTGGTGGGGCTCACCGCCATCGCCCTTTACGGCAGCGTCCCGCTCGGGCTGGTGATGGCCGCGGCCATCCTGCTCAACCTCGTGGTGGCGGCCATGGTCGGCTGCGCGGTGCCGCTCGTGCTCCAGCGCCTGGGCCGCGATCCGGCCCAGGGGTCGAGCGTCCTGCTCACGTTCACCACGGACAGCATGGGCTTCTTCATCTTCCTCGGGCTGGCCCGGGCGTTCCTCGTCTGAGCCTGCCCTCGCGCCGCCCGAGCGCGCTACGATCGCGCCATGGACACCGCCCCGGGCCCGCAGCGGCCGCTCGTCGCCATCCGGTACTGCCCGAAGTGCCGCTGGCTGACGCGCGCCGCCTGGCTTGCACAGGAGCTGCTCATCACGTTCCCCGACGAGATCGACGTGCTCCTGTCGCCCGGCGCGAGCGGCCTCTTCGACGTCACGCTCGACGGCGACCTGCTCTTCTCGCGCGCCGCCGCCGAGCGTTTCCCCGAGCCCAAGGAGCTCAAGCAGGCGATCCGCGACCGCATCGCCCCGGACCGCCCCCTCGGCCACTCCGACCGATGAGCGATCCCTGGCCCGGCGCGCTGCTCGAGCGCGTCTCTTGTATGTGCACACGCGGTGCAGAGCAGCGGTGACCCGCCGCTCTAGATATCAAAATCAAGGATGCTGGGCTCCAGCTCGGATTCGCCGACGGCGGGCGAGCCCTGGGGCGGCGAGGCGACGCGCAGCCTGGGCGCCTCGATCGCCACGCGCTGGCCGCCGGCGACGCTCTTCGTCAGGAACACCGAGCCGCCCACCACGCTCCCCTGCCCCAGCACCGTCTTGCCGCCGAGCACGGTGGCGTTCGCGTAGATGGTGACGTCGTCCTCCACCGTGGGGTGGCGCTTCTGGCCGCGCGCGCCCCGCGAGTGCTGGGGCAAGGACAGGGCGCCGAGCGTGACGCCCTGGTAGAGCTTGACGTGCGCGCCGATGTCGGTGGTCTCGCCGATGACGACGCCGGTGGCGTGATCGATGAAGAAGCTGTCACCGATGTTGGCGCCCGGGTGGATATCAGCGCCCGTCCTCGTGTGCGCCCACTCGCTCATGATCCGGGGCATGAGCGGGACGCCGAGCAGGTACAGCTCGTGCGCGACCCGGTGCACCGTCACGGCGAGCAGGCCCGGATACGCCAGGATGATCTCGTCCATCGAGGCCGCCGCCGGGTCGCCGTCGTAAGCCGCCTGCACGTCGAGCAGGAGGCGCCGCCGGACGTCGGGCAGCCTGCTCACGAACACGCGCGCCACGTTGTGCCCCCGCTGCCTGCACTTCGGGACGTCGAGGCGGCCCGCGTCCGTGGTCTCGTCCTGGAAGCACAGGCAGCGCTCGATCTGCCGCTCGAGCTTGTCCCGCAGCGTCGAGACCAGCGTGCCCACGTGGTAGAGCAGGTCCTCGTCCGACAGGTCCTGCCGCCCGTGGTAGCCCGGGTAGAAGATCTGGAGCAGGAGATCGATGATCTCCGTGATCTCCTGGCGCGACGGGGTGAAGCGCTTGTTGATGTGATGCCCGCGCGCGTCCTCCCGGTAGCTCGCGATCAGCGCATCGACGATGCCGTGCAGGTCGCCCGACGCCTGGGCAGGGGCAGCATCGCAGGTCTTGCTCACGTCGACCTCACGAGGCCTTCATCGTCTCGATATCGGTGAACATGCCTTCGAAGAGGGGCCCCGAGAGGTACCGCTCGCCCGCGTCCGGCAGGATGACCACGATGGTCTTGCCTTCCCACTTGGGATCCCGCGCCAGGCGGCCCGCCGCGACCATCGCCGCGCCGCAGGAGACGCCGCAGAGGATGCCTTCCTCGCGCGCCAGGCGCCGCGACATGGCGATCGCCTCTTCGCTGGAGACCGCCTCGACCTGGTCCACGAAGGAGAGGTCGAGGTTCTTGGGGACGAAGCCGGCGCCGATGCCCTGGATCTTGTGCGGCGACGGGGTGAGCGGCTGGCCGGCGAGCGTCTGCGCGATGACCGGCGAGCTGACCGGCTCCACGGCGACGGTGTGGAGCGCGCGGCTCCGGACGCGCTCGAAGTAGCGGCTGACGCCGGTCAGCGTGCCGCCGGTGCCCACGCCCGAGACGAAGACGTCGACGTTGCCACCGGTGTCGTCCCAGATCTCCGGGCCGGTGGTGGTCTCGTGGATGGAGGGGTTGGCGGGGTTCTCGAACTGCCGCATCAGGACGTAGCGGCCGGGGTCCGAGGCGGCCAGCGCCTCGGCCTTGGCGATGGCGCCGTTCATCCCCTGGGGGCCCGGCGTCAGGAGGAGCTTGGCCCCGAGGGCCACGAGCACCTTGCGTCGCTCCATGCTCATCGTCTCGGGCATGCTGAGCACGCACTCGATCCCGCGCGAGGCGGCGGCGAAGGCGAGCGCGATGCCGGTGTTGCCGCTGGTCGCCTCGACGATCGCCTTACCGGGGCCGAGCACGCCCCGCTGCTCGGCGTCCCAGACCATGGCCGCGCCGATGCGGCACTTGACCGAGTAGGCCGGGTTCCGCCCCTCGATCTTCGCCAGGACGGTGGCGCGGGCGCCGTCGGTTACCCGGCGGACGCGAACGAGCGGCGTGCGGCCGATGCTCTGGGTATTGTCTTCGTAGACGCGGGGGAAGTTGGTCATGGGGGCCGTGCTGGTGAGAGGGAGCAAGAGGAGACCCAGAGGCGCCCCGCGCTGTCAAGGTCCACGTGCGCCCCGCCTCCGTCGCGCCGTATTTCCAGAGCAAGGCGCGGCGTCGCCGGCCGGCGCCCGGCGCGCCCCGGCGTCCGCTCGCCCGGCCGGCGCGCCGCGCTGAGCGCGATCCCTCGGCGGACCGTTGGACCCGCAACGGACCCGTTGGACGTCCAAGGGGCCGCTCGACCGGTGGACGTCAATCCGTTCATGGACAATTGGCATCGTGACGTGGAAGTGACGTGGAAGACGCGAAGTGGCGGGGTCGCCTGAGCAAGTAAGGTGATTTCCTGAGGACTCGGTTAGCCATCTCCATGGGACCACGTCAGACCAGGTCCACCTTCTTGACGCGCGTGAATGCGAGCTTATCTTGGTCAATTTGGCGCTTGCCCTCCGTGGCATAGGCCTCGCATCATGCTTGACCATGTTCCCCGCTGAGCCCCCCCGCGCGGAGGTCCAACTGCTCGACGATGATGAACCCACTCTAATTTTCCGCCGTCCACCCAGGTCGTTTTCGGGCATGGCGATGCCGATCGGGGCGCCGGCTCCGGTCGTGGCCGCTCCGACGCGGCGTTCCACATCGCGCCTGATCGCGCTGAGCGCGGGTGCGGGCCTGGGCTTCGCGGCGGTGCTTGGCGCGGTCGTCTCGATGCAGCTCGGCGCGGCGGGCATCGATCTTCGCGCGGGGTCGGCGATCCAGCCCGCCGCGGCCGCGGCGGCTGTCCTGCGCTCGACGGGGGCGGCGGCGCGGGTCGAGGCGAGGGCGGAAGCGGCTGCGCCGGTCCAGGCGAAGCTGGAAGCGGTTGCGCCGACCATCGATCTCGACGCTCGCGCCGACGCGACGCTGGATCGCGCGGGGGTGATCCCGATCCCCGACGGGATCATCACCCTCCCCGCGTCCTTCTCCTCGACGGATGGGGCTTACGACCTGGTGGTCCATTTCCACGGGATCAACGATGTTGTCCAGGCGGGGTACGAGCGCGCCGGGCTCAACGCGGTCGTGATGATCATCAACATGGGCATCAGCTCGGGGGCGTACGAGACCCGGTTCTCGATCCGCTCCTATTTGCCGGCGCTCCTCGCGAAGGCGCAGACCGCGCTCGAGGCGCGCGGGCTGCGCGACGCCCGGCTCCGGCGCGTCGCGCTCTCGGCGTTCAGCGCGGGGTACGCCGCGGTCCGCGGGCTCCTGAACCAGCCCGGGTTCGCCGACAAGGTGGACGCCGTTCTCCTCCTCGACGGCATCCATACCGGCTACATGCCGCTCGACCACAGCCTGGACATGGAGCGTCTCAAGCCGTTCGGGCGCTTCGCCGAGCAGGCGGCCACCGGCAACAAGCTCATGTCGATCACCCATTCGGAGATCACCCCGAACGGCGATTACGCCGGCACGCACGAGAGCACCGACGCGCTCCTCAAGCTCACCGGCGCGCAGCGCTCTCCGGGCGCCGGCGCCGATGCGCAGGCGGTCTACGACTTGACCGGGACGGCAGGCGAGGCGAAACCCCGGTTCGACCCGCTCTCCGAGGCGCACCGGGGTGCGTTCCACGTGCGCGGCTATCCCGGCACCCAGAAGCCAGACCACGTGAGACACCTGACCCGCATGGCGGAGACGGCCGTGCCCGATCTCGTCCGCCACTGGAGCGAGTCTCCCGCGCGGTGACGGCCGGAGAGCGCCTGTCGTGGGGGCGCGCCGTCGAGGAGACGATGTATTACGGAGACGAAGTCGTCTTCATTTGAGAATGCGTCGTGAGCTGAGTTCTGGGCGTGTCGATCGCGAGCGCTGCCGAGGGAGGGCGGCCAGCATGCCTCGATGGTCTGTCCCTGGAGTTGACTCCCGCGATCGTGATCTGCTACCGCGCAGCGCGATGGGTCAACCGGACCTGTTCGCAAAGCGAACGTTCGCCGAAGAGACGGCGCGCCTCACCGGAGGCGCCATCACCTGGGAGGATCCACCGGAGATCCGGCTCGAGAAGGTGCAGAGCGATGGCCTGCTCCTGGTCCATCGCCCGGAGCTGCTGGAGCACCTGACCGCGCCGTGGCCCGAGGCGCGGAGCCACGAGGAGGTGATGGTCGAGCTGAAGCTGGTCGGGGATCACGTGGACCGGAGGGCGATCGAGAGGGCCCTCCTGCGACGTCAGGCGAGGCAGCTGCAGCGGGTCGAGGAGCACGAGCGGACGCCGTCCTGGCTGGGCCACGAGCCGCTCTGGATGGTCGCGCCTCACGTGCCGGAGTGGCTGGGACGGGTGTACGCGCCCGTGCGTTTCGCGCCCGGCTGCTACCGGGTGGAGCCGCTGGGGCACTGCTTGCTGTGGGTGGCAGCGAACGAGCTCCCCCTGCGGGACGAGCTGATCGCGTTCCTGGTCGCCCGCTCCGGTCGAGCCCTCGACGAGTTCGGCCGCTGGGTAGCTGGACGGCGGCCCATCGAATGGGTGCTGGCCATGCTAGAGTACCTGGCGATGTCAGCGACGACCCGTGAGGAGCTCCTGTGGAGGTTCGGCAAGGCCGAGGACCCGGAGGTGGAGGCCCGCCGGCAGCGCATCCTGGAGGTGCTGCTTGAAGCGAGCCCGCAGGTTCAGGAACGGCTGATCGAGAAGGGCATCGAGAAGGGCATCGAGAAGGGCATCGAGAGGGGTATCAGCAAGGGACGGCTGGCCGAGGCCCGCGCTGCCCTGCGACGTGTGCTCGCGCGCCGACAGCTCGATCTCAGCCCGGACGACGCCGCTCGCATCGAGGCATGTGTCGACCTCGCGACGCTGGAGCGATGGCACGACCAGTCCATCACCGCGGCGAGCGCCTCGGAGGCGCTGCAGTAGCTCGGCCCGCCACCACGCGCGCGATGTAGCTCGTCACGATGATCGCGGATTGACGCCCGCGTCGTCCTGCACGGCGGCTCGACCGCCCTACGGCGACGCAGCGCATCGGTACTGAAGGAGGCGTTCTTCACCGATGCTCGAGTCCGTCCTTTCTCGAACTGGAAGCGTCCACGCGATCCTGCGCAGCTGTTCACTCCAGGATTCATGACGAACGTGGAAATACATCCCTGTCCGAGAGCGCGGCTGTGCCACGAGCCAGCGGGTCGCGCTGCACAGAGTTGCAATCCGCGCGCCGGGTGCGAGGCAGCAAGGATGTAAGCGTGGCAGATCGCCTCATTCTGAGGCGCTCAGGCCGAGCTCAGCGGGACGTTCGGCGCCAGGGCGCCAAGTGCATTCCGGTATCGAAGTTGCTTTGCCACCAAAAAAGGTGGTGGCGCGACGATGATCGAACAGAGACAGGCGCGAAGCGCGGCGCGGCGGACTCAGGACGAGCGGGCCGCACCCCTGACGGCCCGCCGCAGACGCGGCGCGACCTCGGCGGACGTGGACAGCCAGCTCTTGTCCGCCGCGAAGGGACAGGCGGACGGCGCCGCAGCGACGCCGCGCGGGACGCTCACCTACGCGGATGCGCTGGAGGGCGCCCGGAAAGGGCCCTTCCCGGACGAGGTCGAACCCCAGCTCGCGACCCTGGTCACGGGGCCGCCGCCCGGCGAAGGGTGGCTCTACGAGGTGAAGCTCGACGGCTACCGCATTCTCGCGCAGCTCCGCGGCGGCCGCGTGACGCTCGTGACCCGCGGCGGCCAGGACTGGACCGAGCGGTTCGCAGGCGTGCGCGATGACCTCGCCCGGCTGCCAGCCCGGGAAGCCGTGCTGGACGGCGAGATCGTCGTCGTCGGGCGAGACGGCGTGACCGACTTCCAGGCGTTGCAGAACGCGCTCGGCGACGGGAATGACGGGCGCGACGGGCGCCTGATGTACTTCCTGTTCGACCTGCTCTACCTCGACGGCCGCGATCTCCGCGGCTGCACGCAGGTCACCCGCAAGCGCGCGCTCAAGGCGCTGCTCGCGGAAGCGCCGGAGGAAGGGACCCTGCGCTACACGGAGCACCTCGAGGAGGATGGCGCCGCGGTGTTCCAGCACGCGTGCAAGCTCGGGATCGAGGGCGTCATCGCGAAACGCCCGGAGGCCCCCTACCAGAGCGGGCGCGGGGACAGCTGGCTCAAGGTGAAATGCGGCAAGCGCCAGGAGTTCGTGATCGTCGGATTCACCGAGCCGACCGGCGCTCGCCAGGGGCTCGGCGCCCTCCTCGTCGGCGTGAACAGATCAGGCAAGCTCACCTACGCCGGCAAGGTCGGCACGGGCTTCACGCGCAAGACGCTCACGAGCCTGCGCAGCCGTCTCGCGCCGATCGAGCGCGCCAAGCCGGCCTTTCCAGGGGCGCCGCGCATGCGCGGCGTGCACTGGGTCGAGCCCAGGCTCATCGCAGAGGTGCACTTTGCAGCGTGGACACGCGACAGGCGGCTCCGGCACCCGTCGTTCGAAGGCCTCCGCGAGGACCGCACGCCGGAGTCGGTCACCGTCGAGCGCGAGCAGCCGCCGCCCGGCAAGGCGGCCGGCAGCGCGTCGAGCACGGCGGCGAGCGCGGCCAAGGGCCATGGGACGCGCACGGCGGGCGGCAGGGCGGCGAGCGCGGCGAGCGCGGCGCCGGGCAAGGCCCCTCGCGCGGGCCGGGGCGGCGGCGCGGAGAGGATCGAGGTCGCAGGGACGCGGCTGACGAACCCCGACAAGGTGCTCTATCCGGCGCAGGGAATCACGAAGCTCGCCCTCGCCCGGTATTACGCGCAGATCGCCGAGCACATGCTGCCCTATGTCGCAAAGCGCCTGCTCACGCTGGTCCGCTGCCCCGCGGGCCAGGGTAAACCATGCTTCTTCCAGAGGCACGAGGCCGAGGGGCTCTCCGAGGCCATCCGGCGGGCGACCGTCGAGGAGGAGGACGGAAATCGCACGTATCTCTACGTCGAGAGCACCGAAGGGCTCGTATCGCTCGTGCAGATGGGGGCGCTCGAGATGCACATCTGGGGGAGCCGCGTGGACCGGATCGAGCAGCCGGACACGATGGTCTTCGATCTCGATCCGGCGCCGGACCTCCCGTGGGAGCGCGTGGCGGACGCCGCGAGGACCGTGCGGCACCTCCTGGAGACGCTGGGGCTGCGGAGCTTCGTCAAGACGACCGGCGGCAAAGGGCTCCACGTGGTGGTCCCGATCGAGGCGCAGAGGAGCTGGGCCGAGGTGAAGCCGTTCACGAAGGCGGTGGCCGACGCGCTCGTGCGCTTCGAGCCGGCGCGGTACATCGCGACGCTCTCGAAGGCCAAGCGCACCGGCAAGGTCTTCGTCGACTACCTGCGGAACGGGCGCGGCGCGACCGCCGTGGCGCCGTACTCGACCCGGGCGCGCCCCGGCGCAGCCGTCGCGACCCCGCTCTCGTGGGACGAGCTCGACGCGCCGCTCGATCCTGCCTCGTTCACCACCGAGACCGTGCCGCAGCGGCTCGCGTCCATCGCAGATCCATGGGCAGAGCTCCCGACCGTGCGCCAGTCCATCACCGGCGCCATGATGAAGAAGATCGGTATCTGACCTCCTCCCGACGTCCCCGACAAACCCAGGAGCCGGTGAGCACACCGAAGAAGAAAGACACAAGCGACACAGGGAATGTACATTCACTGATGTTCCGTTCAGCGGGGTCGTTCTATCGCAGCAGGGTGGCCTGCGCTTGGTTGACGGGGCCGCGAGCGCGCTGCATCGTCCCCTGGGTCTGCCATGGCCAAGAATCGGAACTCCAGCGCTCTGGCGGAAATTGCCGAGCGACTCCACCAGTTCGACGGTGAACCGCTGCGGGTGGCGTTCCTGGCGCGCGGCATCGATGCGCTCACCCAGGTGGCCGAGCGGCTCGATCAGAGCGAGCTTGGCGAGGTCGTCGCGTCGCCCAGCAACGCGGACGCGCTTGTGACGGCGCTCACGCAGCCGAGCGCCGTCGGCCTGTTCTTCGCCGCGGATCCGCTCACGCCTGCCCGCCTCCGCGGCCTCCAGGCGAGGGACGCGCTCCTCGCCGCCGAAGGGGGCACGCTCACGGCGGAGGAGGTCGGCGAAGGGCTTCACCTCTCGCCGCAGGCGATCGAGGCGCGGCGCGCAGCCGGACGGCTGCTGGCCGTGGACATCGGCCGTCGTGGGCATCTCTACCCCGCATGGCAATTCGCGGACGAGGGCGTGCTGCCGGGAATGGAGGAGATCCTGGCCCTCCTCGACGAGCACCCTCCGCTGGCGAAGGTCCGGTTCTTCCTCTCCGGCAACCACCGCCTCGACGGCGATCGGCCGCTCGACCGGCTCCGCCGCGGCGACCTGGACCCGGTGCGGCTCGCCGCGCGCACGTTCGGAGAGCAAGGCGCGGCCTGAGAGCGCCGCCGTGCCGACATGACGACGACGCTCGGGCCGCATCCGGACCCGCCCCTCGACTTCGCGGCAAGGCCGCTTCCCGTCACGACCTTCCGGCGGTGCTGGTTCCGGATTCACTGGCTCGCGCGCGATCCGCTGTACTTCGGCCGCTCGGGCGACAACCGCTTCGACGCCCCTGCCGGCGAGTTCGGGGTGCTGTATGCCGGGAAAGACGAGCGTTGCTCCTTCATCGAGGTGTTCGGCCACGCGACCGGCGTGCGCCTCGTGGAGCAACGCGAGCTCGCCGCGCGCGGGCTCGCGTGCATCTCGCCGAGGCGTCCGCTGCGGCTCGTGAACCTCACCGGAGAGGGGCTCGCGCGCCTCGGGGCCGACGCCCGCCTGACCTCGGGCGAGTCCTACGGGGCCGCTCACCGGTGGGCGCTCGCCATCCACGACCACCCGAGGAGACCCGACGGCATCGCCTACGCCGCGCGCCACGACCCGAGCCGCGTCTGCGCCGCCCTCTTCGAGCGCGTCCGCGCGGAGCTGGAGGTGACCCGGCTCGGCTCCCTCGCGGATCCGGCGCAGGCGGCGCTCCTCGCCAGGATCCTGGGTGCGTACAAGTTCGGGCTCGTCTGAGCCTCGACGAGCGGACGGCGGCGCGGGGTCCCGGGGCGCGCTGCCGAGCGCGATGGCGGCGCCGGGCGCGGGGGCCACGCACGCGTGCGCACCGAGCGCGCGTGCGCGCCGGCACAGCCGGTGCTTCCCAAGAAGGCAGGCGCGCTGCGGCGGCGTCGCGGCGGGCGGTGGCCACGGCGCGCGCGGCCGAGCGGCGGGGGGTCCGATGAAAATCAAGAATCTGCGGCTGGAAACAGGCTATCTCGTGGAGCCCATTCCACTCCAGAAGGGGATCGCGATTCACCAGATCCAGATCGCGACGATCGGCGGAGAGGGGTCGTGCCGGGTCCAGCTCTCGCTCGATTCCAACCGCTGCACGATCGACAGCTTCGGCGAGGCCAAGGCGTGCGTGCGGGTGGCGCCGATCCACCTGGAGGCGGACGTGGAGCTCCTCGAGGAGTGCGATGAGAAGCAGCTGCTCGCCCTCAAGTTCGAGGGAGGCAACGGGCCGGCGCTCCGGCTCGCGCTCCTGCCCCTCTGCAGTGCGGGCAAGCAGGCGATCGTCGCGCGGCTCCTGGTCTTCGGGGAGACCGGCGAGATCAAGGCCATCCTGCCCATGCAAGGAACGTCGGCGGGCTGCGTGGTGGTCTGAGCGCGAGCGCGCGGCCATGGGGCGCGGCCGGCGCCCCGGGGGAGGACGCCGTTCAGGAGCCGCGCCGGCCGCCGCCGGGCCCGAAAGGACCCGCCGGCCCTCCGGAGCTGCCGTCGGGACCCGCGCCGTACGGGCCGGGGGCGCCCGGCGGCGCGCCGTAGGCGCCCGCGGGAGCGCCGTAGGCGCCCGCGGGAGCTCCGTGGGCGCCGGGGGGAGCTCCAGGGAAGGCG
>JAICEP010000162.1 GCA_025924095.1 Sorangium sp. | reverse complement strand
GACCCGCTGGTACGCCTCCTCGGACCTGCTGGTACGCCTCCTCGGACCTGCTGGTACGCTTCCTCGGACCTGCTGGCACGCTTCCTCGGACCTGCTGGCACGCTTCCTCGGACCTGCTGGTACGCTTCCTCGGACCTGCTGGCACGCTTCCTCGGACCTGCTGACACGGTTCCGGGTCGTCTCGGCGGCGCTGGCTGCGCTCCCCGGCCCGCCGGCCGCGCTCCGCGGTCTGCTGGATTCGCGCCCCGGCCTGCTGGGACGCGTCCCGGGCGCGCCGGCGCAGCTGCCCGGCGTTGACAACGTGCTCTTCGGACGGCCGAGCCCGTCTGGATTGGATTGCTCCGAGCTCTGCCGTGGTGTTACGCTCGCCCGCTCGCCACCCCCACTGGAGGTAAGTTCATGGGAATCGAACTGTCGCAAGAACAACACGCGGTCCTGAAAGAGACCCGCGCCGTCGCTACCCCCGCAGAGTTCCAGTCCTTCCTGGAGACCGCGCGCCCCGAGATGGACCGCATCGTCCGCGAGGTCATGGAGCCGAGCCAGCCCATCTCGACCACCCTCACGGAGCTCCGGGACCTCTATCTGTCGGTCGTCCAGTACGAGGCGCCGCTCGCGAGCAAGGCGTACGGCCCCGAGCGCCGCGCGCTGCTCCGCGGCGCCATCCAGCTCCTCGACACGGCGAACCTCTGGTTCGGCGAGGGCAAGCGCACCGGCGCCTACCAGGTGCGCTCGATCGAGCAGGTGCTCAAGGCGAGCCGGCCCTGGCGCGCGCGGCTCAAGGCGTTCGCCGACCAGGCGTTCGTCTTCGAGCCGGACGTCGCGGAGCAGTTCGCCGACGTGAACTCGAGCGGCACCCTCGACGAGGAGGTCAGCGACCTCGGCATGCTCCTCCGCCTCGCCAGGCAGCACCAGGCCCGCTTGGCTCAGGTCGGCCTCACCGACGACTTCCTGCGCGAAGGGAGCGTCCTGCTCGACGAGGTGAGCGGCCGCGACCTGCTCGGCATCCTCGGCCTGCGGAACCGCGAAGAGGCGATGGCGCTCCGCAACTCCATCGTGACCTACGCCACGCTGCTCGGGTACGAGGCGCGCGCCGCCGGCGTCAACGCCTGCTGGGAGATCCCCGAGGCGAAGCGCCGCTTCAGCGCCGCCTCGTTCCGCAACGCCCTGCGGAGGCTCCGCCCGAAGCGCCGGGGCAGCGCCGCCGCGGAGCCCGAGGCCGCGCCCGCCGAGGCCGCGCCCGCCGAGCCGAGGCCCGCCGAGCCCAGGCCCGCCGAGCCCAGGCCGGTCGAGCCCGCGCCGGTCTGAAGCGACCCGTCTCTGGAGCGCTCAGCGAACGCGATAGATGCGGAGCACGGTGATCGCCCGCGCCTCACGATCGATCGCGAGCACCACGTCGTGGAAGCCCGCGCTGAGGAGGTGGTGAGGCGCCTCCCAGGCGAGCTCGCCCTCGCCCGTCTCCGCGAAGCGAACGACCGCCCGGTCGATCATGAAGGCCGAGTGCATCGGCAGGCGGTAAAACGTCACAAGGGCGGGGAAGTTCCAGACGACGCGGAAGCTCATTCGTCCTGCGCGCGGGCCAGCTCCTCCAGGGCCCGCGGCAGATCCTCGTGAGCGACGAGGCGCGCCCGCCCCGCCGTGATGTCGGCGAGGTCCTGCTCGAGCTCGGCGCGCTGCTCCGGCGTGAGCCTCTGTACACGCGGCGCGCGGTCGATGGCCGCGAGGATGGGGTCGCTCGGCGAGGCACCGGGGCGGGTGGGCATGGGTTCAGCGTGGATCGGAAGGGGGCACGGGAGCAAGCGGCACGAAGCCAAAGGGCGGCCGTCCCCCCCGGCGGCCGTCCCTCCTGGCACCGGGCCGCGCCGCGGCCGCGTTCCCCGCTCTAGAACAGCTCGCCGATGCGCCGGAGGAAGCTGCCGCTCGAGTAAAGCGCGCGCATGCCGCGCTTGAACCAGCCGTAGGACGACTCGGTGTAGGGGAACCACGTCGGGTCCTTCGACCCGAGCGCGATGCGGTCCGTGTTGATGTGCTTGACGTCGCACATCTGCCGGAGCCCGTCCTCGCCCATCACCCGGCCGAAGCCGCTCTGCTTGACGCCGCCGAACGGCGCCTCGGGGAGGGCGCCGTTCATGAGCACGTCGTTCACGAGCACGCTGCCGGCCTGCAGGCGCTCGGCGAGCCGGCGGGCGTGATCGGTGTCCGCCGAGAAGACGTACGCGTTCAGGCCGAGGTGCGACTCGTTCGCGAGGCGGATCGCCTCCTCCTCGGTCGCGACCTGCATGAACGGCACGACCGGCCCGAAGATCTCCTCGCTCATCACCGTCATCCCGTGATCGCAGCCGGCGAGGATCGTCGGCTCGAAGAACTGGCCCTGACCAGGCGCGCGCTTGCCGCCGGCCTTCACGCTCGCCCCCTTGTCGACCGCGTCCTTGATGTGCCGCTCGGCCACGTCGATCTGCGGCGGGAAGATGATCGCCCCCACGTCGACGAACTCCTTGCCCGGATCGCCCTGGTTCAGCCCCTTCGTGATCTCGACGGTGCGCTCGAGCAGGCGGTCGTGGATCTCGCGGTGCGCGTAGACCCGCTCCACCGCGACGCAGACCTGCCCCGCGTTCGCGAAGCCGCCGAACACGATCGCCTGCGCCGTGCGCTCGATGTCGGCGTCCGCGCATGCGATGAGCGGGGCCTTGCCGCCGAGCTCCATCACGCACGGGATGAGGCGCTCCCCGCACGCGGCGGCGACCTTCCTGCCGGTGCTCACGCTGCCGGTGAACAGGAGCATCTGGATGCCGCTGTCGATGAGCGCCGCGCCGGTCGGCCCGTAGCCGGTGACGACCTGGAAGAGATCCTCCGGCATGCCCGCGCCGTCCCAGATCTCCTTCTGCTTGAGCGCGATGAGCGGCGTCACCTCGCTCGGCTTGAGCACGGCCGCGTTGCCCGCGACGACCGCCGCGAGCACGTCGCGCAGCGCCAGCTGGAACGGGAAGTTCCACGGCGAGATCACGCCGATCACGCCGCGCGGGGCGTAGTGGACCCAGCTGCGCCGGTGCTTGAAGAGATGGAGCTTGATCTCGCGCGGCTCGAGCGCCTTCGCGGCGATGCCGGCGAAGTACGTCGCCATGTCGGCCGCGACGAGCACCTCGTGCAGGAGCGCCTCGTGGCGCGGCTTGCCGCACTCGCGCGAGAGCAGGTCGACGATCTCGTCGGTCCGGTCGACGATGGCGTCGCGGAAGCGGAGGATGCGCTGGCAGCGCTCCTCCACGGGCAGCGCGCCCCAGGCCTCCTGCGCGCGCCGCGCCCTGGCCACCGCGGCCCGCACCTCCTCGGCGCTCGTGTTCGGGGCCTCCCCAAGGAGGTCCCCGGTCGCCGGCGCGTAGCTGCGGATCGTCGCACCCCCGTGCCCGTTCATGCCCGGACCGCTGCCGTTGCCCCCGATCGAGCGTTCGCTCACCACCTGACCCATGTTCGATCCCTCCGCCTGTCGAGCCCGCGTTGCTGCCGGATCGTCTCCGTGTCTCGCTGCTCGGCGCCCGGACCGTACCCTCCCAGCGAACGTACAGCAAATGAGCATTTGCGATGTTTCCCGATGATTCCCGACAAAATTGCGCGCGATCCGGCCCCACGGCGCCCGCTGTTGCGTCGCGGACAAATGGTGAGCACACCGCGGCGGCGCCAGGGGGGGCCGGGCGGCGAGGAGCGCGCCGGTGCGTCGGGCCGACCCTGGTTGGCGTCTGGGGCGGACTCTCGGCATGACGTCGGCGAGAGGAGCCGGTATACGCGGACCCTGACATGTTGGAACAACGAGAAGTCGATCTCATCGCGGCTGTCGAGCATCCGGATCCGCACCACGTGCTCGGCGCGCACGAGGAGGAAGGCGACCTGGTGGTCCGCGTCTTTCGCCCGGACGCCACCGAGATCGCGGTGCTCCCGGCCGATCCCTCGCTCCGGAGGCGGTCGATGGAGCGCGTCCACCCCGAGGGGCTCTTCGAGGCGCGCTTCCCCGGCGTCTCCTACCCGGAGGACGGCCGCTTCCGTTACCGGCTCGAGCTGCGCTTCCCGGACGGGAACGCCTCGGTGGAGCCGGATCCGTACGGCATGCCGCCCACGCTCGGGGACGTCGATCTTCACCTCCTCGCCGAGGGGAGGCACTGGGAGCTCTACCGCATCCTCGGCGCGCACGTGCGCGAGGTGGACGGCGTCTCCGGAACGGCGTTCGCCGTCTGGGCCCCGAACGCGCGCCGCGTGAGCGTCGTCGGCGATTTCAACCAGTGGGACGGCCGCCGCCACGCGATGCGCCGGATGGGCGAGGGCTTCTGGGAGCTCTTCGTCCCCGGCGTCGGCGAGGGCGCGCTCTACAAGTACGAGATCAAGACCCCGGCGGGGCACATCACCTCGAAGAGCGATCCGCTCGGCCAGGCGATGGAGCTCCGGCCGGCCACCGCCTCGCGGGTCACCACGAGCCGCTACACGTTCCAGGACGGCGCGTGGATGCGGGCGCGCGGCGAGGCCGACTCGCGCAAGAAGCCGATGTCCATCTACGAGGTCCACGCCGGCTCATGGCGGCGCGTGCCCGGCGAGGGCCCGCCGTACGAGCACGGGATGCGCTGGATGACGTACCGCGAGCTCGCCGACCACCTCGTCGAGTACGTGGCCGAGCTCGGCTTCACGCACGTCGAGCTCATGCCGGTCATGGAGCACCCCTTCGACGGCTCGTGGGGCTACCAGGTCGCGGGCTACTTCGCCCCGACCAGCCGCTACGGCGATCCCGACGATCTCCGCTACCTCATCGACCGGTTCCACCAGAAGGGCATCGGCGTGCTCCTCGACTGGACCCCGGCGCACTTCCCGAAGGACGCGTGGGCGCTCGGGCGGTTCGACGGGACGGCGCTCTACGAGCACCTCGACCCGCGCCTCGGCGAGCACCGCGAGTGGAACACGTACATCTTCAACTACGGCCGGCACGAGGTGCGGAACTTCCTTGTCGCCAACGCCCTCTACTGGCTCGACGAGTTCCACATCGACGGCCTGCGGGTCGACGCGGTCGCCTCGATGCTCTACCTCGACTACGCCGCGGAGGGCCACGACTGGGTGCCGAACCGGTACGGCGGCCGCGAGAACATCGAGGCGATCGAGTTCATCCGGGAGCTGTCGAACCGGGTGCACGAGCGCTTCCCGGGCGCGGTGCTGTGCGCCGAGGAGTCCACCGCCTGGCCGTCGGTGACGCACGCGACGTACGTCGGCGGGCTCGGCTTCGACTTCAAGTGGAACATGGGGTGGATGCACGACACGCTCGCCTTCTTCAAGCACGAGCCCATCCACCGCGCGTTCCACTATCACCAGCTCACGTTCGGGCTCATCTACGCCTTCTCCGAGAAGTTCCTCCTGCCGCTGAGCCACGACGAGGTCGTTCACCTCAAGCGGTCGCTGCTCTCGAAGATGCCGGGCGACTACTGGCAGATGCTGGCCAACCTGCGCGCGCTCTACGGGTTCATGTGGGCGCACCCGGGCAAGAAGCTGCTGTTCATGGGCGGCGAGATCGGCCAGTTCGCCGAGTGGAGCGAGAAGACGGAGCTCGACTGGGGCCTGCTCTCGGTGCCTGCCCACGCCGGGCTCAAGCGGCTCGTGACGGACATCAACGCGCTCTACAAGAAGTACCCGGCGATGTACGAGCTCGACGACGAGCACCACGGCTTCCGGTGGATCGACTGCACCGACCACATGCAGACCGTGATCTCGTTCATCCGCTACGGGGACGGCGCGGGAGACCAGATGTCGCCCTCGGGCGTGCACGTGGTGTTCATCGGCAACTTCACGCCGGTCCCGCGCCACAACTACCGCATCGGCGTCCCGCGCCGCGGCGCCTACCTGGAGGTGCTCAACACCGACGCGACCACGTACGGCGGCAGCGGCGTGGGCAACATGGGCCGTGTCGAGGTCGAGGACGTCCCCTGCCACGGGTTCCCGCAGTCGATCGTGCTGACGCTCCCGCCGCTCGGGGTGCTCTGGCTCGTCCCCGAGCACGACGCGCAGCCCTGACGCCTCCCCCGACGCGCTGCGAGGCGCCGGCCGTCGCCTCGCCGTCGGCCCCGCTCGAGGCCGGCCGCCTCGTATCCATTGCGCCAAGCAGCTCGGCGCCGCGACCACGAGGCGAGCACGAGGTCATGTCCGTCCAGGTTGAAGCACTTCGCTGTGATTGCGCTTGTGCGCCGTTCTTCCTCGTCACGCACCCGGCCTGGTGGGCCGATATCGGAACCCCTGCCTGGTGCTCTCCTGGTCCTCCGACGTACGATGGGATGGGCAGGCTCGGATCGAGCAAAGGTGGAATGCTTCAATGGTGAGTGGCAACGGTGAGCTCCCTGGTCAGACGTGGGCGATGATGAGTCAAGGAGGTCCGTCGCGCTTCCGTTCGCAGATGCCGCCCGCGGCGTCGACCGGGCCTGAGTCCGTGCGGGGAGGCGAGATCCGCAGGGTCCTCGTCATCGACGACAACCCCGCGATCCACCGCGATTTCCAGAAGCTCCTCTGTCCCGACTCGGGGGCGTCGGCGGATCTCGACGCCCTCGACGCGGTGATCTTCGGGGGGGCGGCGGCCACCCCGAGGAGCACGTTCCAGGTGGACGGCGCCTGCCAGGGTCAGGAAGGCCTGGAGAAGATCCGGCGAATGCAGCGGAGCGACCGCCCCTATGCGTTGATGTTCGTGGACATGCGGATGCCGCCGGGCTGGGACGGCATCGAGACGATCGAGCGGATCTGGTCCGAGTGTCCGGACATCGAGGCCGTGATCTGCAGCGCGTACTCGGACTACTCGTGGCACGACGTGATCCGGCGCCTGAAGCGGCCGGAGCTCCGGCTGCTGAGCAAACCGTTCGAGAGCAAGGACGTGCTGGAGCTCGCCTGGTCGCTCACCTCGCGGTGGCTCAAGCGGAGCGCGGCGAGGCGGTGAGAGGACCGCGCTGCGGGGGCGTTGACGCCCCGGGAGCGGTGTTTATACCCCTGGCGTGGGTTCGGCAGGGGTCCTGAGCCAGCGCCTCCACCTCGACACCGGTTCAACGGTACAGAGGGGGTGAGCTCCCCCTTACAGGCTCTGTCCGACGGCCTTGGCGCGTCCGACAGGGCCCCGCCTGGAGCTCCTCTGTCCGCCGGTAACTCCTGATCTGGCGCCCTCCGGCTCGGGGGCCCCTCCGAACCTGCTCCTGCGTCTCACTGCGCCTCGTCGAGCGGCGCCGTGTCACCCCGCCGCGACCGCCTGGGCAGCCACATGTCCACCGTCGAGACGACCGCCATGGCGCCGAGCGACAGCAGCATGGCCACGCCGGAGATCGGCATCAGCGCCGCGGCGCCGGGGGCGCTCCGGATGAGCCACGGCGCCGCCATGTGCAGCCCGCTCGTGACGACGGCCGCCACGACGCCCGCGGTGTGCAGCCACGACGGCAGCCGCGCGAGCAGCCAGAGGTGCGCGAGGATCAGCACGTAGACGGGCACGGAGAAGAGGTGGAAGTGGGTCACCTCGAGCAGCTTCCGCTCGGAGATTTGCTCGACAAGGACCCGCGGCGCCTCCGGCGCGCCGGGGAGCTCGAGCTCCGGGCCCAGATCGAGCGCCGGCCCCTCGGCCGCGGCGGGCGCCTGCGTCGGGGCGGGCGGCGGCGCGGCGACCGGGGCGCCCGCGTAGTACGCGGCCGCCCCCGCGTCCTGCACCATCGCCCCGTAGAGGCGCCACGACACGAGCAAACCGAGGAGCGACGCGAGCGTGAACGCCGAGTACAGGAGCTTCGCGCCGAGCGAGAGCGACCTCA
Organism: Sorangium sp.; assembly: GCA_025924095.1. Lineage (GTDB taxonomy): Bacteria > Myxococcota_A > Polyangia > Polyangiales > Polyangiaceae > Sorangium. The sequence continues at coordinate 3,952 of JAICEP010000162.1, read as the reverse complement.
GCCGCCCCGCCGCCGCGGTGAAATCTCTCACAGCGCGCCGCGCTTCAGCGCGAGCTGGAGGACGAGCGCGTCGCGCTTGACGCCGAGCGCGACGGAGCGGGACGAGATGGACGCGCCCGACACGATGTCGATGTCCTTGCCCGCGGTGATCGGGTCGCTCGACGTCTTGCCGTGGAACTGGGCGCGGAAGCGATCGCCGCGGACCTCGTCGCCGTACGCCTCGCGGTACTCGAGGATCTCGATCCGCTCCACCGCGCCGGCCGTCGAGAACTTCACGGCGAAGTCGATCGGCTCGTGCATTCCCTTCTCTTCGTCCTTGATCGCGTAGCCGTCGGTCTTGCCGTCCGACTCCGCGACGTACACGACCCACTCGCGCTTGACCGGCGCGCCGAGCTTCTTGCCGACGTCCCGCGCCTCCACGTCGCTGAGGACGACCTTGCGATAACCGACCTTCTTCGAGCTCGCGAAGAAGCTCTTCAGGACGGCAGGGATCGTCCAGTACGTCGCGCCGTGGGCGGGGAGCGCCGCGAGGACGAACGCGAGCGCCGTGGCTGCGGCGAAGTGGGCAGCGCGGAGACCGGAAGGATGCATCAAGGCTCCAGCGAAACTGTCACTCATGAAAGTCAACGTCAACAGCGTTTGGCGGCTGGGTTTCGGTGCGTGCGTGCGGGCGCGCGCCTCAGTCGCGCTCAGTCGCGCTCAGTCGCGTACCTGTACGTCCAGGTAGTGTTCGGCGTTCAGCACCCACGCCTCCGGGCTGCGGCCGGCCTCGACGTGGGCCACCGCGTCGGCCGCGATCGCGGCGCAGTGATCCAGGTTGCAGTGCAGGAAGAGCGCCTGCCGCCCGAAGGGGAGCGCGCCGAGCGCGGCGGCGCGGCGCATCGCCGCGCGCCAGCTCTCCAGCCAGCCGCGCCGGTAGAGCGGGTACACGCCCGGCACGAAGCGCTGGCGGGCCTCGACGGGGGCCACGCCGCGCGGGGCGATGCCCGCGCGCACGAGCTGGTCGAGCAGCGCCGCGAGCGGCCGGCCCGAGGCGAAGTCGCGCCCGCGCCCCCAGGCGCCCTCGGGGATCTCGACGCACAGCACCGTCTCGCCCGGGCGGCGGAGATCGGGCGCGTAGTTCTGCAGCTCGGAGACGCGGCCGAACCAGAAGCGCGGGTCGGGGCAGTAGTACGTCTCCGGCGCGCCGAGCCGCGCGCGCGGGTAGGCGAGGTAGACAAGGTAGAGGCCGCGGTGCTCGAGGCGCGCGTCGGGCACGAGATCCGCGAGGTCGCCCGCGAACAGGACCGGCGCCGCGCCGGCGCGCGCGGCCATCCCGGCCGGGCCGAAGGCGGTGCCGCACTCGGCCCTGACGCCGGCCTCCGCGAGCCGCGCCTCGAGGTACGCGATCAGCGACGAGATGCCCGCCGGCGGGTAGACGAACCGCGCGAGGTCCGCCGCGGCGCCGCCGCGGGCGCGGGCGAGGCCCTTGAACAGCGCGAGCGGGCTCGTGGTGCTGATCCGCTTCTTCGCGACGGTCTGCGAGAGCTCGGACGGCGGGATGCCCCAGACCTTCTCGGCGTAGGGCCGGTAGAACGACGCGTAAGCCGCGGCGCCGACGCGCTCGCGCACGAACCGCTCGAAGCCGACGTCCTCGCCGGCGATCGCGCGGTCGTGCTCCCAGCGGGCAAAGGCCGCGCGGCGGCCGCGCTGCGCCAAAAAGCCGAGGCCCATCGCGGCGCCGGCGCGGAGGCCGAGCGCGCGCAGCATCGAGGGGACGCTCGGGGGGTAGGGGACGTGGCGCTCGCCGAGCACGAGCACCCCGCGGCGCGGGCGCGACAGGAACGGGGAGCGCGCGTGCACCTCCCGGAAGAGCGGCTGCTCGAGCGCGGCGGGGTGGAGCCGGTGCGAGCCGAGGTCGCACGGCAGCCCGCGGAACAGCTCGGCGCCAGCGAGGCCGCCGGGGCGCGCGGCGCGCTCCAGGAGGCGCACGCGACGGCCGGCCCGCGCGAGCAGCAGGGCAGCGTACAGGCCGGAGATGCCGGCGCCGACGACGAGGCGCTCGGGCCCCGCGTCGTCTGGGCGGAGTGACATGGGGAGCCTCGGACGGCGCGCTCAGTACATGAACCCGAGCCCGAAGTTGAGCTGCGTCTGGTCGAACCCGAGGGTGCGGTCGCGCAGCTGGTAGTCGGCCTTCAGCACGACCCCCTGGGTCGGCCGGTACGAGGCCCCGAGCGTGATCTCGCGGACCCCGTACGAGGCGTTCGCCTCGTAGCCCTCCGGCACCGCCGACTGCGTGTCGTACGCCTCGAGGCGCGCGAACGGCAGGAGCTCGTGGCTCAGGCCGAGCGGGCGGAGCACGTCGTAGGCGGCCTCGACGTAGCCGCCGCGGATCCGGGTGGCGACGGGGCTCGTGGGATCGATGAAGTTGGGCGCGCCGCTCTCGTTGAACGAGACCATGAGGGCGCGCGCCTCGGGCAGGTGCCACTCGGCGAACAGGACCCGCGTCTCCAGGCCTCTCCTGCGCCAGCGCGCGTCGAGCGACCAGCCGAGGACCGGGATCGTGAGATCCACCGGAGTGCCGTCGCGGAGGAAGAATTTGCCGTCGCCGTTCGAGCCGGCGTCGCTCGCGTACACCGACACGCCGGCGACGACCCCGAGGAGCGGCTCGGCCTCGACGCGCGCGACGCCGGCCCACGCGTTGGCGCGGGCGAGCCCGCCGCTCTGCCGGCCGCCGGCGAGGCCGCCCGCGCGGAAGGCGAGCGGATCGAGGCCGGTCATCGCGTAGGCCTCGAAGCGCAGCCAGTCGAGCGGCTGCCCGAAGGCGCCGACGGCGATCTCGCGCCACGTCGAGGGGATGACGACGGTCTCCACCTTCGGCCGGACCACGCCGTGGAACACAGGCGGCTCGTGCCACTGGTTGATGATCCCCATCGGGACGAGCACGAGGCCCGCGCGCAGCCCGAGCGCGCGGCCTGCTGCGTTCCATTCGAGGTAGGCCTGCTCCAGCTCCGCGGCGCCGGGGCAGCTCGCGCAGGAGAGCGAGTGCTCCACCTCGAGCTCGACATAGGACCGGATGTCGGTCGTGAACTCGTGCGCCACGAAGAGCACGAGCCGGGGGATGTCGGCGACCCACGCGCGCTCACCCTCGCGGCCGGTCGTCGTGCCGCGGACGTGCACCTCGCCGTAGCCGCCGACAGAGGTGTTGCTCGCGCTCGCGCCGGCGCTCCGGAACCGCTGCTCGGTCAGTCCGCGCACGAGCTCGTGCTCCGGCGCCTGCCCGGCGCCGAGGCCGATGGCGGGCTCCCGGGGAGCCGGCGGCGGCGCGGCATGCTCGGGCGGGAGGTCGAGGACCGGGCCGTCCGGCGCGGGCTGCGCGGCGGGCGCGGGCTGCGCGGCGGCAGCGAAGGGCAGCAGCGCGCTGAGGACGACGCCCGCAGAGCGAGGCCACAAGGACGAGATTGCTTTCATGACGAGGACCGAGGGCCCGGCGAGGCGCTCGGCAGGGCGGGAGTCTTCGCGCCCTTGAAAACGGGGGTCAACCTCGTTTTCAGCGGGAGAGCGCGCTGCGCGGCGAGCGCGGGAGCGCTCGAGCCACCGCCGATCCACCGGGCAGCGCCTCGAGCAGGGCGAGGTCGCTCCAGAGCGCGTCGACGTAACGCGAGCGCGGGCGCGCGAAGCGGATCGAGATCGCATGACCGCGGCCGGCGAGCGCGTCGCGCGCCGCGGGCGAGAGCGCCTCGCTCGTGATGAGCGCGCCGCCCGGGCCGGCCTGCTCGACGGCGCGGACGAGCTCGGCGTCGCTGCGGACGCGCACCGGCCGCCGGCCCGGCGCGCCCTCCTGGATCATCCGGTCGAGGTCGCGCGTGAGCACCGGGCGCTGCTCGGCGCCGGCGTCGCGGAGGAAACCCACGATCGCTGCCGCGGGCGAGGGCGCCTGGTGCTCGCGGGCGAGGGCGATCGCGTCGGCGAG
>JAICEP010000161.1 GCA_025924095.1 Sorangium sp. | reverse complement strand
CGTACCCGATCGCGAGCCGCTTCGCTCGGTCAGGATCGGCCTCCCCCGCATTCCACGTCTCAAGGTGCATCGAGGCTCCCGGCGCCAGCCAGCGAAAAGACCAGAGCTCCACCTGAGCTCAGGATTCAGGATAAGGACAAGCGGCTTCAATGGGTCAGCCCATCGTGTGATTCAACGTTCGCACCGTATACGCACCTTGCGTTACGGCAGAATGGCGTGGCGGCAACGATTGTCGCGGCCGCCCGGCATCGCGATCAGGCGCTGCGGCTCTCGGGCACGTCGGGCGACGCGGCGAATCGATAGCCGATACCGCGGACGGTCTGGATGTAATCGCCCGCGCGGCGCAGCTTGTCGCGCAGGCGCTTGACGTGGGTGTCCACGGTCCTCGTCGTGATGCTCACGTCGATGCCCCAGACGCCGTCGAGGAGCGCGGTACGCGTCTGCACGCGCTCGCGCGCCTCGTACAGCGCGACGAGGAGCTTGAACTCGAGGAGCGTCAGCTCGACCTCCTCGCGATCGACCCACACGCGATGGGCGCCCTCGTCGATCCGGAGACACCCGAACTCGATGCACCGCTCCCCGTCCCCGGAGGACTTCGCGCGGCGGAGCACGGCGTGCACGCGCAGCACGAGCTCCCGCACGCTGAACGGTTTGCCGACGTAATCAACGGCGCCGAGCTCGAAGCCGACGATGCGGTCGACCTCGTCCCCGCGCGCCGAGACGATCATCACGGGGATTCGCTGGGTGTCCTCGCTCTGCTGGAGAGCGCGGCACACCTCGGTGCCCGAGATGTCGGGCAACATGAGATCGAGCAAGACGAGATCGGGTCGCTGGTCCAAGGCCAGTCGGACCCCCTCACCGCCCTGCCCCGAGAGGAGCACCTCATGCCCGGCTTGCCTGAGGTTGTAATCGAGCACCTTCTGGAGCGCCGGCTCGTCCTCGATGACCAAAATCCGCGCCATGCTGAATAGCGCGTGTACCCGAGCGATGTGACGGGCCGATGACCGGATGGCAACAGCGCGGTGCGCCGGCTCCTCCGGAGGAGAATGCGCCGCGATTTCTCCTGAAGGTGGGCCCGCGCAGCAGAGGGGGGGGTGCACGGTCGCGCGGCGAAAGCTCGCACGGCCCGGGCGAGGTGCGCTAGTCTCGCGGGGATGCTGCGGACTTTGCGACTCATCGCTGCCGACGTGCGCAAGAAGGCGACATGGTGCTACGGCAGCGATCCATTGCCGACGCTCCTGAAGACGCTGGCGACCGACGGCACGGCGGCGATGGTCCTCTACCGGTTCACGCAGGCCGCGCGAGCCCACCGGATGCCCGTGGTCGAGATGCTGCTCAACAAGGCGACAAACCTCGCCGGCGGCTGCGTCATCGGGCGCGGCGCGGACTTCGGGCCGGGCTTCGTGCTCATCCACTCGAACGGTGTCGTCATCAACGGCAACGTCCGTGGTGGCACGAACGTGCTCATCGAGCACCAGGTGACGATCGGCGCCGACCGGCGTCAGACGCCGGTGCTCGGGAGCGACCTCTTCATCGGCGCGGGCGCCAAGATCGTCGGCGGCGTCACGGTCGGCGACGGCGCCCGGATCGGCGCCAACGCCGTGGTCGTGCACGACGTCGCGCCGAACACGACGGTCGTCGGCATCCCCGCGAAGCCCGTGCAACGGCGCGATGACCGCCCCGCCCCCCGCCCCGTCACAGACGACACAACCGGCTCACAGAGCTGACCCTCCCCCCGCGACTGGGCCCCGGATCCAGAGCGGCGGCTCTAGCGAGGGGATCGGGCTAGGAGCTCTTGCCGGAGCTGCGCGATCTCGTGGCGGAGCGGGCCGATGAAGTCGGCGCTGATCGTCCGGTTCCGCCCCTCCATCGCGCGCGCCGTGTGCCACTTGCTGAGCGCGAGCCGCGCGCCGGCGCGGATGAAGCTCCGCCCGGTGGCCCCGCGCCAGCCGAGGGTGCACCGGAGCCGGCCGATCGGCGAGCAGACGAGCTCGAGCTCGTCCTGGGTGAGCATGCCGAGCGCGACCTCGTCGCGCAGATGATCCCGGATCACCCAGCCCTTGCGGACGACGAGCGCGACGATGATCCCGAAGAACGACGCGACGAAACATAGCCAGAGCAGCAGCCACGGCATGAAGAGGTCCCCCATCGCGCGCCCCAGCGCGGTCGGGAGGAAGTTCCACACCGCGTGCAGCGCGACGCCGAGCAGGTAGCCGCCGATCGGGGCCGCGACGCGCACCCAGGTCTTCGACGACTCCCGGGCCAGGCCGAAGCCGATCCCGGTCATCGACGTGAACAGCGGGTGGAGCCAGGGCGTGAACACGCCGCGCAGGACGAAGGTGCCGGCGAGCACGTCGCTGCCCTGCATCGAGGCGCGCGCGTAATAGAGCACGTTCTCCACGGCGGCGAAGCCGAGCGCGCAGAACGTGGCGTAGATGATGCCGTCGACGATGCCGTCGAACTCCCGGCGCAAGAAGTAGAAGAAGCCGAACACGCCGAGCCCCTTGAAGAGCTCCTCCGCGAACGGGGCGCTGATCGACGCGCTGACGAGCTCGCCCACCGGCTCGCCGAAGTTGCTGGAGACGCCGACGTGGACGCCGGTGTTGATCAGGATCGAGAAGCCGGTCGCCGCGAGCGCGCCCCACAGGAACGCCATCAGCAGGCACCACCACGGCTCAGGATCGTACCGATCGATGACCATCGGGACGAAGAGGTAGAGGACGAGCGGCGGGAACGCGAAGAGCGCTCCGACGAGCATGGCGCTCAGCATGCTCCCCCCGGACTCGATCACGCCGAAGAGCGTGAAGATCACGTTGAGGACCGTGCCCGCGATGATGCCGTTGGCCCACAGCCACAGCCCGGCGATGCGCCGCCGCCGGTCCGGGTCGGGCCTTCGCGCGACCCGGATGACCGCAGGGTAGCCAGCGTGGGGATGCGCAGGCGCAGGCTGTGCGGCGCCGTGCAGCGCGGGAGCGCCGTGCGGCGGAGCAGGGCCCTGCGCTGGCATCGGCGCATGGGCCGGCAGCCAGTAGCCAGGCGGCGCCTGCCCGTAGGCCGGAGGTGCGTGCCCATGTCCGGGAGGCGCATGCCCGTGTCCGGGAGGCGCGTGCCCGTGTCCCGGAGGCGCATGCCCATGCTGCCCGTGCCCCTGCGGCCAGTGCGGCGGCTGTCCCGAGGAGAGCTGCCCCGCGCCGTGCGCCGGGGACCCCGAGCGAACCTGCCCGCCACCAGGCTGGGCGTGCTCGCTCGGGCGCTCCGCCGGCCGGGGTTGCTGCGGCAGGCCGGGGAAATCGGGACGGCGTCCGTGGGCGTTGTTCATGGATCGAGCGCTCTCGCGAAATCCTCGTGACAGCGGGTGACCATCAGCCGAGACGAACCCCCACCGCACACGTGGAGCCGCCAGAAGCGGCGACGATCCGAGGCGGGCAACGGCAGTCTCGGAGCTGTCGCTCACACCCGTCGGATCGAAGCATCACACGATATTTCTACCACGGCAGAGACGCGCCGGGCATATCTCCCAGCAGCATCGGCACGTCGCGCGGCCGGCGAGGAGCGCGGGCGCGTGACGCTCCGCTTCCTCGATCTGTCGGCAGTGGCAGCGCGGCGGTGGCTCCGCGCCGGGAACATGGCGGGAATGGCGTCAGGGGCGGACGACGCGCGTGCCGGGAGGGGGCGTGAAGTCGAACTCGTTCTTCGCGGTCGGCTGATTGACGGCCGGCGACGCGAAGTCGAACCGATTCCGGTTGCCCTGCGCGTCGAGGATCAGCACGCGCCGGACCTGGTTTGTCTGCCCGTCCACGTAGAGGAGCATCTTCTGATAGGCAGGGGTCGCCTCCTTCGGCGTCCCCTCGAGGACATAGCCGCCCTCGAACTTCATCTGCGCCGGGTCGAGCAGGCGCAGCGAGAAATCCTTCGTGAGCTGCCCCTTGCCCATCAGGAACGAGAGCGCCGCCGGGTACTGGGAGCCCTTCACCGGCGTCTCGAACATCTGCTCGTTGTCCTTCTCGTAGACCTTGATCGTGACGCCGTCGGAGACGACGCGGTTCCCGTTCGGCGCGTCGTAGACCCAGCTCATCTTGCCGGGCTTCTCGAAGATCACCTTGCCAGTGGAGACCTTCTTCACGTCCTGGACCTTGATCGTGTACGTCTGCGTGAAGCTCGCCTTGAAGGTCTTCGTGGAGTCGTAGAACTGCTGGACGCGCCTGCCGAGCTCCTCGGCGGTAGGGCCCGCGGCCTGGGACTCGCCGGCGGTCGCGAGCACGACCATGGCAGGCGCCGTCAGCCCGATGAGGCACGCGGCGGCCAGGCGGTAAAGTGAGGTTCGCGTCATCCTTCCCGATCTCCTTTGATGTCCAGAGGCGTGTCGCCTCCGCGCTTCGTGAGACAGGGGCACCGGTGATGCACCGCCGGTTCCCCCGGCGACCGCCGCCCTCGCTGAAGCCGGGGCGCGCCGCACGTTTTCACTTTGGACGCGGCGCGGGCGCGTCCAATGCAGGCTCCATAGCACACGGGGTGTGCGCCCGGACCGCCCGGGTCGCGCCCGGTGGATCCACGTCGAGCCCAGCCGCCGCGCCCCGCGGGCCCACGCTCAACCCGGGCGCGCCCGTCGCGGCCGGGCCCGGGACCGGACGGGCGCGCCGGACGCCGCCAGCGCGGCCGCGAAGCCCGCGGCGCTGAGGTGGGTCATCGCGATGGCGAGCGCGTCGGCCGCGTCCGGCCGCGGGGGCGCGGCGAGGCGCAGGACCGCGGTCATCACCTGCGCCACCTGCGCCTTCTCGGCCGCGCCCCGGCCGACGATGGTCCGCTTCACCAGCGCCGGCGCATACTCCGAGATCGGCACGCCGGCGCGCGCCAGCCTCAGCAGCACGACCCCGCGCGCGTGGCCGAGCTTCGCCGCGCTCTGCGCGTCCTTCGCGAAGAACAGGCTCTCCACCGCCGCCGCGTCGGGCGCGTGCGCGGCGATCACCTTCCCGAGCTCGTCGTCGATCTCCACCAGCCGGCCGGCGAACGTCCCGGTCGTGTCGATGTCGATGACGCCGTGCGCGATGTGCTCGATGCGCGTGCCCTGCCGCACGAGCAGGCCCCAGCCGAGGTGGCGCGACCCGGGATCGATGCCGAGGACCCGCATCGGCTCAGCAGGCCCCGTGCGACGGCGCAGCGACGTGGGTCGGGAAGCCCGGCGCGCGCTCGGTCCCCCCGTCGCGCTCGCCCCGCTCGACCGCGGTGAGCGCGCGTCGCGGGAAGATCTTGTGCGGGTTGAGCAGGCCCTTCGGGTCGAACACCGCCTTGATCCGGCGCTCGAGCGCGATGAGCTCCGGCGACTGCTCGAGCGCGAGGAACTCGGCCTTCGACGTCCCGATGCCGTGCTCGCCGCTCAGCGTGCCGCGCATGCCGATCACCGCGTGGAACAGGCGCGACAGCGCCGTCTCCACCTGGGGGAGGAGCTCCGGATCGTTCCAGAGCAGGTTGACGTGGAGGTTGCCGTCCCCGGCGTGGCCGTACGTCAGCATGCGGACGCCGGTCGCCGCCGAGATCTCCGCGACCTCGTCGAGCAGCGCCGGGATCTTGTTGCGCGGGACCACGACGTCCTCGGAGATCTTGTGGCGCGCCATGGCGCGCGTCGTGGGCGAGAGCTGGCGGCGCGCCTCCCAGAGCCGGTCGCGCTGCGCCTTGTCCTGCGCGACGAGGACGTCGAGCGCCCCGGCGTCCATGCAGACCTCCCCCACCCGCTCGGTCTGGACCTCGCAGTCCGCGGGCTCGCCGTCGACCTCGATGATCAGCATCGCGCCCGAGCGCTCGTCGACCCCGACGCCGCGCGCCCGGACCGCGTCGAGCGTCGAGCGGTCGAGCAGCTCGAGGCAGCGCGGCACGACGCCGGCAGCGACGAGGGCGCTCACGGCGCGCCCGCTCGCGTGCACGTCCGGGAACAGGCAGAGCAGCGTCATGACCGACGGGGGCTTCGCGATCAGCCGGAGCGTCGCCTCGGTCGTGATCGCCAGCGTGCCCTCGCTGCCGACGAGCAGCGCCGTGACGTCGTAGCCCGTCACGCCCTTCACCGTGCGCCGGCCGGTGCGGAGGCGCGTGCCGTCGATGAGGATCGCCTCGAGGCCGAGCACGTACTCGCGCGTGACGCCGTACTTGAAGGCGCGCGGGCCGCCGGCGTTCTCGGCGATGTTGCCGCCGAGCGCGCACATCTTGAGCGAGTTCGGATCGGGCGGGTAGAAGAGCCCCTCGGCCTCCACGGCCGCGTGCAGGTCGGCGAGGATGACGCCCGGCTCGACGACCGCGACCTGCTCCTCGCGGCTGATCTCCTTGATGGAGCTCATGCCGATGGTGGCGATGACGATGCCGCCCGCCACAGGCACCGCGCCGCCCGACTTGCCGCTGCCCGCGGCGCGCGGCACGACCGGCACCTCCGCCTCGCTCGCCGCCCGCACCGCCTTCTCGATGTCGGCCGCCGAGGACGCGAGCACGACCGCATCCGGGCTCACCGGCGGCTGATCCGACTCGTCCCCCGCGTAGGCGGCGCATCCCTCGGCCGACGTGATGACCTTCGAGGGGCCGAGCGCGCGCTCGAGGAGCCGGCGCGCCTTGTCGATGGCCGCCGCCGACGGGCGCGGGAACTCGGGGTGAAGTCGCATCTCGCCTATTTACCGCGGATCGCGCGGCGACGCTGCGGGATCCTCGCGGTCAGAGCAGATCGAGGAAGGCGAGCAGCGCCTCGATCGCCCCGGCGTCCAGCGCGGCGAGGCCCTCGCCCGCGGGGGCGCCGTCGTGGAAGAAGGCCCCCGGCGCGGCGGCGGCGCTCGGCCCGCCGTCGGCGGCGGCGCGGCCGCCCATATCGCCGAAGCGCGCCCGCTCGAGCACCTCCCGCAGGCTCTTCGCCGAGCCGTTCGTGAAGTACGGCCGCTTCTTGTAGAGCCGCCGGAGCGACGGCACCCGCGCGCCGTCCTCGTGCACGTACGGCACGACGCCGGTCCTCTCGTACCCGGCCCGGCCCCACACGATCGCCCCCTCGGGCGCGAGCACGAGCTCCTCCCAGCGCTCGAACGGCGCCGCGGAGCCGGGATCGTCGCTGCGGAGCACGGGCGCGTGGCAGCGCGCGCAGCGGTCCCGGAACACCCGAGCGCCGTCGCGCTCGAGCGAGGTGAAGCTCGAGCGGCCGAGGGCGGCGGGGTTCGCGCGGTGCGAGAACGCCATGAGAAAGCTCATGAGCGCGCGGCGGAGCGCCTCGGGCGGCAGCCCGGCGCGCGCGGCGTCGGCCAGCCCGAGATCGACGAGCCACGGGGCCTCGGCGGCGGAGAGGGCGAACCACGGGTCGTGGCCGCTCAGCGCGCCGGCGACGCGGAACTCGTTGTCCGCCACCGCGGTGAGATCCGGATCGAGGGCGCGGGAAAAGTGGGGGCGGTTGTTGAACAGGCCGAGCAGCGGCTTGGTCGTGGCGCGCACGTCGCCGCGGCCCGTGTGGTGCGTGCGGCCGTCGACGTACCCCTCGAAGTGGCACGTCTCGCACGTGAAGCGGCTGAGCGGCCCGTCGGTCCCGTTCCAGGGCGCCATCAGCGACGTGAAGAAGAGCGCCTCTCCGAGGCGGAGCTCCTCGGAGCGAGCGTCCTCGCCGCCGTCCTGGACCGGCCGCTTCGAGACGGCGCCGTCGTCGCCCGCGTCGAGCAGCCACGCGTCGAGCAGGGGGTTCGCATAGGCGAAGGCGTCGCCGCCGAGCGTGGCCATGGCGGCGACGCCGGGGGCGAGCGGGCGGGTGGAGACCTCCGGCGCGGCCGAGAGGCCGGCGTCCGTCGCGCGGAAGAGGAGCTCGGCCCGGCGATCGCCGCCGTAGCCGGTCGCGACCACGCGCACGCCGGCCGCGCCCGGGAGCGCCGAGAGCGCGATCGCCTTCGGGGTGAGCACACCGAGCTCCGAGACGTTCACGGCCGAGAGGCGCGCCACCTCGGGCCGGGCGCCGGTGGTGACGCGGTAGAGGAAGACGAACGAGTCGATGTAGCCGAACGAGCCGCCGGTCCGGTCGAGCGGGCGATCCTCGACCCCGCCCGCGGCGAGCAGGAGCCCGCCTCCGGCGTCCGTCGTTTCGAGCGCGTCGAAGCTCCAGATCGGGCCGTCGTGGCGGATGCGCGCCGCGCCGCCCGGAAGCGGGCGGCCGTCCGCGCCGACCGGGAGCACGACGAGCGTGTGGTCGAGGAGGCAGTCGACGATCAGATGGCGCGCGAGGCGCACGACGCGGAACGGGCCGGCGCCGATCGGCTCATCCCAGCGCTCGACCTCGAGGCGCCCGTCCGCGCGGGCGGGACCAGGGCGCAGCGTGAGGAGCGCGCCGGCGCGCTCGTCGAGCGCATAGAGGACGCCCTCGGGGCCGGCCGCGACGTCACGGACGCCGTGGAGTCCCGCGAGCTCGATGCGCCCCGCAGGCTCGAGCGAGGCGCCGCGCACGACGTAGCGGAAGAGGGCAGGCGACGCCTCGCCGCTCGCGAAGACCTCGCCGGACGGCATGACCGCGACCCCCGTCGGCGAGGCCGGCGCGGGGGCGCGGGAGAGCTCGCGCAGCGACGCGTCGAGCAGGACGAGCGCGTCGCGGCCGCGGAGCGGCGAGAGCAGCGCGGGCGCGCCCGGCGCGGCGGGGCGACCCCGCGGATCCACGGGGCGAAGCGCGATCGGATCGGGTCCGAGCAGCCGGTCGGAGCTGGGCAGACGGGAGAAGTCGGTCGCGGCGCGGCGGGACGCCTCGAAGCGCCGCAGCGGGTCGAGCGGGTCGGGGCCGCCGCCGCCGGGGGCAGGCGTCGCGGAGCCGGGGCCGCCGCCGGGGGCAGGCGCCGCGGGGCGGCCGTCACAGGACGCGGCGGCGAGGCCGAGCGAGAGCGAGAGCGCGAGGCGGAGCATGCGCCGATGCCACGGGGCAGCGGGCCGAGCCGCCGCGCCGATCACCAGCCGCCGGTGCTCGCCGGCTTGGCGGTCTCGGCCGGCGCCGCCTTCGCGGGCTCGGCCGCCTTGGGCGCGGGCTTCACCGGCTCGGCCGTCGTCGCGGCCTTCGGCGGCTCGGGCGTCACCTGCTGGTGCTTGTCCTCGCAGCCGATGAGACACACGGCGCCGAGCGCCACAAGCACGGTCAAGAAATTCTTCATGGGGCTCCTCCTGAATGAGCGGCGCAAGCGAAGCACATTCGCTGGGCGCTCGGAAGGGGGGCGCTCCGCCCGCAGCGAGCGGACGCGGCACGACGATTGCTGCGGCGATGGCGGGTTGCTGCGGTGATGCGAAGCGGGCGCGCATCGACGCACGCGTCGGGGGGGGGGTGCGCGCACAGGCGGGCGCGCGCTGGAGGCAGGGCGCGAGGCGCCGGCTATCCGGCGCCCGCACCCTGACCGCGCTCGCTCACGTCCCGGGGACGATCTTCACCAGGCTGTTGCGGTTCGCCACGAAGTAGAGCTCGCCGGCGTTGTCCTCGACGATCGCGGTGAGCGCCTGGAACGCCGGCAGGCCGCCCTGGCGCGTGAACGCCGGAGCGTTGGGCGTGTTCGGATCGGGGTTCTTGGTGAGGAGCGTGATAGGCGACGTCTTGTCCCCGCACTGGACGAGCGCGCCCATGCGCGCTCCGGTGTAGTCGCCGAACAGGTACACGCCCTTGAGCTGCGGCACCTCGCTGCCCCGATACACGAAGCCGCCGATGACCGACACGTAATCGCGGTACGGCCCCGTCGCGCTCTGCCGCCGGTCCATGTCGACGATGGGCGGCGTGTGCGTCGTTCCCGCACGCAGGTCGCGTCCGCGGCAGGTATCCGCGTGGTCGCCCTCGTGCTTCGCCCAGCCGAAGTTCAGCCCCGACACGCCCGCGGGAACGAAGTCGACCTCCTCGTAATCATTCTGGCCGACGTCGCCGATGTAGAGGTCGCCCGTCGCGCGATCGAAGCCGAAGCGCCACGGATTGCGCATGCCGTAATGCCAGGTCCGCGCGCCGTCGCCCGGGAAGGGATTGCCGGCCGCGGCGTACGGCTCGGGAGCGTTCGGATCGAGGCGCAGGATCTTGCCGAACGGCGAGTTCAGGTCCTGCGGAGTCCCGGGCTTGTCGCTGTTGCAGGCACCGCCTCCGTCGCCCGTGCCGACGTAGAGCATGCCGTCGGGCCCGAACACGATATGGCCGCCGTTGTGGTTCACCATGGAGCTGTCGAGCTGCAGGATCGTCTTCGTGGGCGTCGGGTTGGCCACGTAAGGATCGTCGGAGCGCTGGTACTCGAGCACCGTATCGCGGTTCATGCTCGCGCCCGCGGTCGGCGTCATCATGATGTAGAACTTGCCGCTCGTCGCGTAGTCGGGCGGGAACGCGATGGTGAAGAGCCCGCGCTCGTCGTCGAACGCACCGGTGAGGAGCTGGATGTCTTTGCTCACGTCGAGGAAGACCGCCGGCCGCAGCGCGCCGCCCGTGAACACGCGGATCTGCCCGGTCTGCTGCACGAGGTACCAGTCGCTCGATCCCTTCGGCTGAGCGGCGTAAACCATCTTGTCCAGGCCGGTGACGACGGGAGCGAGCGCCAGCTTCCCGACGTCGGGAGCCGCGCTGGCGTCGCACGCCGGCGGCTCGCCGCCGCCCGTGCCGCCCTGTCCCGTGGTGCTCCCGGTCGCCGGCGTGCTGCCGCCGGCGCCACCGGAGCCGCTCGCCGTCCCGCTGCCGGCCCCCGTCCCGCTGCCGGCCCCCGTCCCGCTGCCGGCCCCCGTCCCGCTGCCGGCCCCCGTCCCGGTGGAGCCCTGGCTCCCCGCGTTGGACGTTGCGTCGCCGGAGCTGGTCGCCCCGTCATCGCTGCATGCGCCGGCGCCCAGCGCGAGACACGCGCTGCCAACCAGCGAGAGGGACATCCAGAAAGCCAAGGTCGTTCGCTGCTTTGTCATGGGACGCATTCTACCTGACAGGCGCCGTGACGCCCACATGATCTATTGCCCGGGAGAAAGAGCCTGGTCTTCAGTCGCAGAGGCCATGGCCCACGGGCCCAAAGGCAGCCGATAGGCCCGCTCGGCCGCTCGCCACCGTTCGTCGCTATCGAATGGCATGGTCTTGCCCATGCAGTCAATCGGGGCGTTCAGGTGGAATGCGCCTGACACGCGCCGAGGCGCTCCGGCGATGCGCCGGATGTCTCTCCAAGGCAGACAATTGAAACAGAGCGGTAGTCAAGAATCCCGCTTGCAGGTCGGGCCTGGCTATATTCCCGCCCAGCATCCTTCTGATCACCGCCTGCACGGATCACCACCGGCGACGCCCACCGCCGAGGCTCACCGGACGTCAGTCATCGCGGATCAGAGAAGAGGTCTTGTGGAGGGGGCGGCGGGCGCCGAGGCAGCGGCTGCGCAGGCCGCACCGGCGGCCGTACGACCGGCGCGGGAGCGCTCGCCGGCGGCGCCGTGGGCTCGCTCGCCGGCGGCAGCGCACGCGAAGCCCCGAGCGCGCCTGGCTCCGGCGCGGGGCCGCCGTCGAGCAGCTCCGGGAGCTTGCCGGCCGCGAGCCCGGGCAGCGCCACGGGCGCGGCCTCGCCGTGCGGCGGCGTCTCCGGCGACAGGGAGGTGCCGAGCTCCGTGCCCGGCGCCGGAGTGCGCAGCGCGACCCACCCGAAGCCCGCGCCGACCAGGAGCGCCGCGGCGAGGCCCGCCGCGATCCCGAACGCGCGCGCCCCGGTGGGGCCATGGCTGGCGGAGGGGCGTGCGCCGCTCCTGGAGGGATCCGGGGCCGCGCCGTGGGCCACGTGCGCCGCGGGCGCGCCGGACCACGCGGAGAT
>JAICEP010000160.1 GCA_025924095.1 Sorangium sp. | reverse complement strand
CTCCGCAGCCCGGCGCCGCCGCAGCCCAGCCCGGCGCCGCGGCCCAGCCCGGTGCAGCGCAGCGTCCCGCGGTCCAGCCCGGCGTGGCTCCGGCGCAGCCCGGCGCCGCGCAGCCCGGCGCGGCTCCGGCGCAGCCCGGCGCGGCGCCGGTCGGCGGCAACGACGTGGAGGCGCTCGAGCCCCCGGCGCCGTCGCGCGAGCCGCTGATGCCGCCGGCCGACACGGCCGCCCCCGCCGCGCCTCAGCCGGCCGGGCCGGAGGCCTCGGAAGGGCCGGCGGCGGCCACGGCCGCCGAGCAGCCGGAGCGGAAGGCGACCCAGGGGGAGATCGGCGCCCGGCCCAGCGAGGTCTACGCCGAGGACTGGTGGTCCCACGCGCGGCCGACGTTCGAGTTCCACGGTTACTACCGGCTCCGGTGGGAGCTCTTCAACAGCTTCGCTCTCGGCCGCGTCGACCCGCGCGACAAGGCGCTCTGGCCGCAGCCGGCCGACAACTCCTACAGCGCGACCCACCCGGTCGACCTCTGCAACCCGAGCGAGACAACGAGCGGCGGCTCGCGCACGTTCGAGCGGTGCACGAACGACACCCAGGCCGGCGCCAACATGCGCTTCCGGCTCAACCCCGAGCTGCACGTCAGCGACAACCTGCGGATCCTCTCGCAGGTCGATCTGCTCGACAACGTGGTGCTCGGCTCGACCCCGGAGGGCTACGCGAACCGGCCGGGGGCGAACGGCGGCTACGAGGTCGTCCGCCGGGGCGGGTACTCGCCGCTCGGGGCCTTCGCCGGCACCCAGTGGGCGCCGAGCGCCGGCGTCAACTCCCCCAAGGACTCGATCTCCGTCAAGCGGATCTGGGGCGAGTACATGACCCCCGTGGGGCTCCTGCGCTTCGGCCGCATGCCGAACCACTGGGGCCTCGGCATGGTGGCGAACAGCGGCGATGGGCACGACTCCGATTACCAGTCGACCGTCGATCGGCTGATGTTCGTCACGGGGATCAAGAAATACGACCTCTACTTCGCCGGTGCGTGGGACTGGACCAACGAGGGCGCGACGAGCGCCTCCCTCCAGGACCTGGAGGGCCAGCCCTACGACCTCGCCCAGGCCGATGACGTCAATCAGTACGTGTTCGTCGCCGTCCGCCGCAAGAACCCGGAGCTCCAGAAGCTCGAGCTCGCCCGCGGCAACGCGGTCGTGAACGGCGGCGTCTACTTCGCTTACCGGCAGCAGACCCTGGCGAACGACTACACCGGCGGCGCCGACGCCGGCACGTCTGCCTCGCTCGGCCAGAGCGCCGACAACGTCGCGAGTGGGTACGTGCACCGGGGTGCGGAGACGATCCTCCCCGACGTGTGGTTCCAGTTCCTCTACAAGAAGTTCCGCTTCGAGCTCGAGGCGGCGATGATCTACGGATCCATCGACCTGCGCGGGCAGGATGAGGCCGATTACGCGAACGTCCTCTCCGACAAGGACACGGGCTGGGGCGTCCGGCAGCTCGGGATCGCGACCCAGGCCGAGCTCACCGAGATGGAGGGCCGCCTGCGGCTGCATTTCGGCTTCGGCTACGCGACCGGCGACGACGACGTGCCCTCGCTCAAGCCCGTGGCCGGGGGCATGGACCCCCAGAACTCGACCGATCGCACCTACTCGACCTTCCGCTTCCACCCGGATTACCGCGTCGACCAGATCCTGTTCAGGAACATCCTGTCTCGGGTCCAGGGGGCCTATTATTTCCGCCCCGGCGTGGACTGGGACTTCGCTCGTGACAAGAACGGCCAGCGCGCCGGCATCGGCGCCGCGGCCATCTGGAGCCGCGCCTCGGAGTTCGTGCAGGCGCCCGGGAACTCCAGGGATCTCGGCCTCGAGCTGAACGGCCAGCTGTACTTCCAGTCGAAGGACGGGACGCTCAACGACGATCCGGACAAGATGGGCGGCTTCTACACGGCGGTGCAGTACGGCGTGCTGTTCCCGCTCGGTGGCCTCGGCCAGCTCCCGGGGGAGCAGGCTGTCCAGAAGGTCGATCTCGAGACCGCACAGACCGTGCGCTGGTATCTCGGTATCCTCTTCTGAGTCGACAAGCCGCCCCGGGCTCGCTCGTGGCAGTGTGTCTGGAAATGAGCGCTCTGGGCGGTAAAGCGGCGTGAAGCGACGACGTCGTCGCCCTCGTCACGAGTCCTGCATGAGCCATCGCGGGCCAAAGGGGCCTTGATCTCGCGACCGTCCTGGCCAAGGATAAGACCGTCTGGACGCCAGGCGCGTCGCGAGACTTCCGTGGTTCACCGAGGAGAGCAGGAGGCGAGGGTCGCCGTTCTCCGGAGGGACGTGATGGTTCGTCGTCTCTTCATTGCGATGTTCTTGGCGACTTCGATGGTTCTCGGGTCGACCTCCCTGTCGAGCGCGCAGGACGGCGACACGTCCGCTTTCCGCGACATCGCGGTAGGCAAGGATTACCGGCTGCGGGTCGCGGCGGCGCTGGCGCTCGGCAGGTCGAAGAGCCAGGGCGCGCGGCCCGCCCTGGAGAAGGCGCTCAAGGATCCGCACCCGGCGGTGCGCGCCTCGGCCGCGGCCGCGCTCGGCGCGCTGGGCAACCCCGCGGCGGTGCCGGCGCTCAAGGCGGCGCTCCACCTCGAGCCCGCCGCCGGCCGGAAGCGCCCGATCGAGGCCGCCATCGAGCGGCTCTCGAAGTCGTCGGCGAAGGCGCGCTTCCTGGTCAGCCTGGGCAAGTTCGAGAACCGCTCCGGCGTGAAGGACGCGATGATCGGCTCGCTGCTTAAGCAGCAGACGCGCAACCGCGTGGCGCAGTTCGCCGACATCGAGGTCGTCGCCGACGGTACGGACGTGGCGGCGCAGGGCAAGAGCCGCAAGCTGCCGGCCTTCACGCTGGACGGCTCGGTCACGCAGCTGAACAGGCGCCAGGGGTCCGACGGGATCGGCTTCTCGGCCAGGGTCGAGTACGTGATCCGCGAGATGCCCAGCCAGACGCTGAAGGGCTCGATGACCGGCTCCGCCCAGGCGGTCGCCGAGGCGCGGCGCGCCAGCGGCCGGCGGGAGCTCGCCCAGCTGCAGACCGACGCCGTCGCGGGCGCGATCGAGAGCGCGCTGCAGCGGGCGCCCCTCGCCCTCGAGGCCGCCTCCGGCAGCAGCGTCGTCCCTTCCGGCCGCTGACCCGCGCGCCGCGCGCCGCGTGGCGCTGGCCAGGCCCGCCGACGCCGCCGGCCGCGATCGTCCGGCGGCGCTGGCGGGCCTGGCCGGCGCGCGCGCGTCCGCGGCGGCCGGGGCCGGCCCATCGAGCGGGCGGAAGCCGCTCTCCGGTCGTGCTAGACCGCGCCTCCTCCTATGTCCATCGCAACGCCTGCCAGCTCCGATCTGATCCGACGCACGTTCCTCGAGTTCTTCGCCCAGCGCGGGCACGAGGTCGTTCCGAGCGCGCCGCTGCTGCCGCAGAACGATCCGACGCTGATGTTCGTGAACGCGGGCATGGTGCCGTTCAAGGACGTGTTCACAGGCAAGGACAAGCGCCCCTACCAGCGCGCCACCTCGAGCCAGAAGTGCATCCGGATCAGCGGCAAGCACAACGACCTGGAGAACGTCGGCGTGACCGCGCGCCATCAGACGTTCTTCGAGATGCTCGGCAACTTCAGCTTTGGCGACTACTTCAAGGAAGACGCGATCGCCTTTGCCTGGGAGCTCCTGACGAAGGTTTACGAGGTCTCTCCCTCGCGGCTCGTGGTCACGATCTACAACGGCGAGGGGGGCTTTCCTGCCGACGACGAGGCCGCGGCGATCTGGCGCAAGGTCACCGGCTTCGGCGACGACCGGATCCTCCGGCTGGGGCTGGCCGACAACTTCTGGACGATGGGCGACGTCGGCCCGTGCGGGCCCTGCTCCGAGATCCACTTCTTCCACGGGAACGAGCCCGACGTCTCGCGCTTCGGCGAGGAGCCGCGCATGGACGGCACCGGCTGGACCGAGATCTGGAACAACGTGTTCATGCAGTACGAGCGCGTCGAGAAGGACGGCCCGCTCGTCCCGCTGCCGGCGCCGAGCATCGATACGGGCATGGGCCTGGAGCGGATCGCGAGCGTGCTCCAGGGCGCGACGTCGAACTACGATACGGATCTGCTCCGGGGGCTCGTCGACAAGGCCGCGGAGCTCAGCGGCAAGCCGTACACGGGCGGGAGCGCCGACGACGACGTGTCGATGCGGGTCATCGCCGATCACGCGCGGACGACAGCGTTCCTGATCGCCGAGGGCGTGATGCCCGAGCGGCAGCGGCGCGAGTACGTGCTCCGCCGGGTGATGCGCCGCGCGATCCGGCACGGGCACCGGCTCGGGATCGACAGGCCGTTCTTGCACGAGGTCGCGCTCGAGGTGGTCCGCCGGATGGGCGAGACGTATCCGGAGCTCAGGGACCGGCGGGAGCTCATCGCCCGCGTCACCGAGGACGAGGAGGTCCGCTTCCGCTCCACGCTGAAGCGCGGGATGAAGATCCTGGACGAGCGCTTCGCCGAGATGCGCTCGTCGGGCGAGAGGACGCTCGCGGCCGCGGCGGCCGCTGATCTCTACACCACCTACGGCTTCCCGCTGGATCTGACGCAGGTCATCTGCGCCGAGTCGAACTTCGACGTCGACGTCCCGGGGGCCGAGGCGGTCATCCACGGCGCGGCCGAGGCCGACGGCCCGATCGATCCGAACGCCGCCGTGGATCCCGCGCACCGCGCGGCGCGCGCGCAGCTCGCGCAGCCGGTCGTCTTCACGGGCTACGAGCACGAGGAGGGCGACAGCGAGATCGTCGCGATCCTCCGGGTCGAGGCGCAGGGCGAGGGCGAGAAGGCGCGCAAGGTGAGGACGCCTGTCCCGCGCGCGGAGGCGGGGGAGGCGGTCGAGATCGTCGTCCGCGAGACGCCGTTCTACGCCGAGTCGGGCGGCCAGGTCGGCGACAGCGGAGAGGTGACGGCGGACGGGGCGCGCGTCGAGGTGAAGGACGCGCAGAGGCCGGTCGCCGGGCTTGTCGTGCACGAGGGCGTGGTCCGCGAGGGGGCGATCGAGGTGGGGCAGCGCGTCCACCTGGAGGTCGACCACGCGGCGCGGTCGGCGACGCGCCGCAACCACTCGGCGACGCACGTCCTGCACTGGGCGCTGCGCAAGGTGCTCGGGGAGCACGCGCAGCAGAAGGGCTCGCGGGTCGGTCCGGACATCCTCCGCTTCGACTTCACGCACAACAGGCCCCTCACCCGCGAGGAGATCGCGCGGATCGAGGATCTGGTGAACGAGAAGGTCCTCACGAACGCGCGGGTGACGACCGAGATCCTGCCGATGGACGAGGCGCGGCGGCGGGGCGCGATGGCGATCTTCGAGGAGAAGTACGGCGACACGGTGCGGATGCTCACGATGACGCCCGAGGTGGTGGAGCTCTGCGGCGGCACGCACGCGCGCGCGCTCGGCGACATCGGGCTGTTCAAGATCACGAGCGAGGGCGGCGTGGCCGCGGGCGTGCGCCGGATCCTCGCGTCGACGGGGCTGAACGCGCTCGGCTACGCGCGGGGCGTCGAGGCCGAGCTCGCGCGGGCGCGGCAGGTCGCGAAGGCGCAGGGCGGCGATCTCGCCGAGAAGATCGGGAAGATCGTGGCGCACGAGCGGGAGCTCGAGAAGAAGGTGGCGGACCTCGAGCGGCGGATCCTGGAGGGCGCCGGTCCGGCGCAGGGCGGCGGCGGCGGCGGCATCGAGGCGATGCTGGAGGGCGCGCGGGAGATCGGCGGGATCAAGGTGCTGGCGCGCCGGATGCCGGACGGCACCAACCCGGGCGCGCTGCGCGACCTGGCGGAGAAGCTGCGCGACAAGCTCGGCGATCGCGCGGCGGTGCTGCTCGGCGCGGCCGTGGGCGACAAGGCGCAGCTCGCGGTGATGGTCTCCAAGCCGGCGACCGAGCGGCTCAAGGCCGGGGAGCTGATCAAGCCGATCGCCCGCATCGTGGGCGGCTCCGGCGGCGGCCGCCCCGACATGGCGCAGGCCGGCGGGACCGACGTCGGGCAGCTGGATGCGGCGATCGCGGCGGTCTACGCCGAGGTCGAGCGGGCGCTCGCATCGTAGCGCGCTGCACGCGCGGCGCGCCCGAGGGGGCGGGCGCGCCGCCGCGCTCAGGCGTCACGCCACTTGGTGCGGGCGAGCGGGAGGAGCCTCGGGGGTTTTCCGCTCTTCCCGTGGCGCGTCGGCAGCCGCACCGGCTCGCCCGCCGCGGGCGCCCGCGGCCGCGCGCCGCGGGCGTGGGCGCCGATGGTCGCGCGCACGATCGGCGGCAGGAAAATGGACTCCAGGTCCACGCGCGCGAGCGCGGTCGCGAGGGTGGCGATGCGATCGGGCAGCGACGCGTTGGCGTCGACAAGGATGAGCCGCCGGCCGAGCACGGTGCAGAGCCCGCCACGCGGATTGCGCGCGTCCGACAGGTGCGGATCGAACGCCTCCATCCTGACGGCGATGCCGACCCTGTTGGCCGCCAGGGTGAGCTCATCGAGCAGCCGCGAAAGCTCCACCCACGCAGCGTAACCGCCTTATCCAGGAGATGGCAAAGCGCAAAAGCGATGTTGTGGCCGCCGCGGCCGCGCGGGAGCCCCCGCGCCCTGCGACAACCGCTCCGACAACCGCTCAACCGATTTCCCGTCTCCGGCTTATCCCGTGTTCCGGACTGGCCTACAGCCGTTCACGCGCCACATCGATGCTTGTGCAGCAGGGGCCGCGCGCGCAGTTGCGCCGCGCTCACGCCCGCGCCACGCGCTCGCTGCCGCGCGCGGCCGCCCCGGGCTTCGCGCCGGCCGCGCGCCGGTCCCACACCCCTGAGCTCGGCCAGCGGCTTATCTTGAGCCAGATCGCGCCGCCCGTTGACCGCCGTTCCCGTGCATGCTACGAGCACGCCGTTCCGCGCGTCGTGGCCGAGTGGGAGCGAATGTGCGTTTCCCGGCTGCGGTGGGGTATCCCGCGCGCTTCGTCAGCCACAGTAGGACGGGGCGGCCGCGATGGGGACGACGAGGGCGCCCGCCGGGCGGTGCGCCCCGAAGGGCGAACAAAGATGACGTTCACGGATGCAGCCGCCGAGGTCCTTCGCCTCATCGGTAGACCGCTTCACTATAAAGAGATCACCGATATCGCGATCGAGAAGAACCTCCTTAGCCACGTTGGCAAGAGCCCAGAGGTCACGATGGGCGCCCGCCTGGCGGCGACGCTGAAAAAGGACACGGCGGACAACCCCCTGGTGCGGGTCAAGCCGGGCGTCTTCGCGCTGCGCGAGTGGGACGAGAAGACGATCAAGGCCGGGGTCGACGGCAAGAAGGCGAAGCGCGGCGGCAAGCCCGAGGCGGCCAAGGCGCGCAAGGGGGAGCAGCCGACCCTGTTCGAGGCGGCCGCCGACGGCGAGGCGGTGGAAGAGAGCGATTCGGGCGCTCCGTCGGTCGACGGCGAGGCGGTCGAGGCCGCAGGGGGGGCGGCGCAGGCTGCGCCGGCGTTCGACGACGAGGACGACGACGAGGAGGTCGTGGCCGGCGCGACGAGCGCGGTCGGGATGGCCGGGTTGAACGGGGTGGAGATCCCGGCAGCGCGCGAGGCCGTTCCGTCGCCGGCGCCCTCGTCCCCGCGGGCCGTAGGCGCCTACCTCGACGAGGAGGAGGGCGAGCTCGAGGACGCCGAGCCGCAGGGGCCGGACGAGGCGATGCGCGCCGAGGCCGTCGCCGGCGCCGCGGAGCTCTTCGACGAGGAGGACGACGACGATCAGCCGATCCTCGGCGGCGACGACCGCGCGGCCCCCGGCTCGTCGGGCGAGCAGGGCGAGGGACGCCGCCGCCGTCGCCGCCGCCGCCGCGGCCGTGGGACCGCGGAGGCCACCCCGAGCGCCGGTGGGCTGCCTTCCTACGTCGCGACGCCGGTGTTCGAGGCGCGGCGCGAGAACGGCCGCGAGCCGCCGCGCTCCGACCGGACCGAGCGCACCGACCGGGTCGAGCGCGTCGTCGAGCGCGTCGAGCGTCCTGAGCGCGCCGACCGCCCTGAGCGCGCCGACCGCCCCGAGCGCTTCGACCGCCCCGAGCGCGCCGAGCGCGCCGAGGGCTTCGGCGCCGAGCCGGTCTACCGCGGCCCTCAGGTGATCGAGCTCACAGGCGGCGAGGGGCACGCGCTCGACGACCTGGCCGGCCGCGATCTCGCCGATGCGATCGCGGGCATCCTCTCGACCTTCGATCGGAACGCGGGTGCGGTCTCGCTCCGGCAGATCGCGGAGACGGCGCAGCGCCGCGGCCGGCTCGCCGGCGACGTGCAGCTCGTGCAGTCCCAGGTCGCGGCCGCCGTGCGCGCCGACAACGCGCGCCGCATCGCCGCGGGGCAGCGGCCCCGCTTCCGCTTCGCCGGCGGCCGGATCGCGCTGACCGACTGGCTGCTGCCGGGCGACCTCGCGCGGCTGGAGCAGGAGGCGCTCGCCGCCGTGGACCGCTACCGCGACGCCGCGCGGCGCGCCTTCGCGCGCAAGCTCTCCGAGCTCCCGGGCCACGCCTTCGTCGAGATCTGTGTCCTCGCCCTCGAGCGCATCGGCCTCGGCCAGCTGCGCGCGGTGCGCCGCGCCGGCGCGCCGGGCGGAGAGAGCCACTTCTCCGGGGCGCTCCGCACGGCGGGCGACGAGATCAAGCTGGCGCTGGTCGTCCGTCGGGACGGCCGCGAGGTCGGCCGCGAGCGGGTCACCGAGCTGCGCGGCTCGCTCCACCACTACGGCCCCGCGACCGCCGGCTGGATCCTGACCGCCGGTCAGATGCTCTCCGGCGCGCGCGAGGAGGCCGCGATCCCGGGGACCGCGCCGATCTCCCTCTTCGATGGGCTCGCGGTGGCTCGCGTCTGCGAGGAGAACGACGTCGCTGTCCTCCGCGCCCGCCTGCCGATCGCGATCCCCGACGTCGATCTGCTCGAGGCGCTCCGGGCGTCCTGACCCCGGCCGCGCGCGTCAGGCCGGGGGCTCGCTCCGGCCGGATGCGCGCGGCGCCGCTCTTCTGCTCCTCCCCCTCGGCGCCGTCTTCGGCGCCCTTCCTCCACCTTCCTCCACGGTGACGCCGCCCGCACCGCTTCCGCGGTTGACGGGCTCGTCGATCCTTGTCAGCGTCCGCGCCCATGCGCCATCGCGCGATCGCCTGGTCCGCGTCCCTCGCCGTGCTCGTGACCGGCTGTGCTTCCGTGGCGCCGCCGCCATCCCGGTTCCCGACCGCCGACGCGGCGCTCGGCCGGATGAAGGCCACGTATGCCTGCGTGAACGGCGTCCAGGGCACCGCCAAGATCGACCACTTCTCGCGTCAGGGGAGGATCCGCGGTGATGTGTACATCCTGGCGGTCAATCCCGATCGGGTCCGCTTCGATATCGTGAGCCCCTTCGGCGCGACGCTCTACACGCTCACGTCGAATGGCACCCTGTTCCAGATGCTCGATGTCGGCGAGAAGCAGCTTTTGCATGGGCCCGCGAGCGCGTGCAACCTGTCGCGGCTCACCCAGGTGCCCATCCCCGGGCACGCGCTCGTCTCGCTGCTTCGCGGCGAGGCGCCGGTGCTCTTGCACGAGCCGAACGGCGCCTCGATCGCCTGGGACGGCGACGGCTTCTACCGCGTGCTGATCCAGAGCACCCGCGACGCGGTGGAGGAGATCCACCTGGAGCCGCGCCCGGACGACTGGCGCTTGCCGTGGAGCCAGCAGCGCCTGCGCGTCAGGGAGGTCCGGGTCGCGCAGCGCGGGCTGGACCTCTATCACGCCGAGCTCAGCCATCACGGGATCATCCGCACCGCGGCGCCGCGCGTCGACCCGGAGGGGATCGACGATCCGATCCCGCCGAGCGGCGGCGCCTGCGAGGCCGAGATCCCCCGCTCGATCCGCATGCGGGTGCCCAATACAGAGGACGACGTCATCTTTCAATACAAGGAGGCGAAGTGGAATCCGCCCCTCATCTCAGGGGCGTTCACCCAGCCGATCCCCGGCGGCGTCGTCCGTCGCTATGTCGACTGCCAGGACTGAGTCCGGCGCACAGGTGGTTCCTGAGGGGACTATGTACCTCACCGGCGGCGCCGGTCGCCGCCAGCGGCGCTCGCCTTACGGCGTGGACGCCGCTCGGTTGAACGTCTAGATCTGCGCAATCCCACCTCGCCATGGCGGGAGGAGTCGGCGATGGACGTCGAGCCGGGAACGATCGTCGGCGAAAAATACCGCCTGGAAGGGCCGCTCTCGCGGGGCGGGATGGGCTCCGTGTGGGTGGCCCGGCACGTCCAGCTGGGCGCGCCGGTGGCGATCAAGTTCATGGACGCGGAGCACGCGGCCTCGCCCGAGTTCCGCGCGCGCTTCTACCGTGAGGCGCGCACGGCGGCGAACCTCGAGAGCCCGCACGTGGTGAGCGTGCAGGACTACGGGATCCAGGGGACCGTCCCGTACCTCGTCATGGAGCTGCTCCGGGGCGAGGACCTCAGCCGCCGTCTGAGGCGGGTCCGGCGCCTCTCCGTCGCCGAGGCGGCGCGCATCGTCCTCCAGACCGGCAAGGCGCTGCGCCGGGCGCACGAGTCCGGGCTCGTCCACCGCGACCTCAAGCCGGGCAACCTGTTCCTCTCGCGCGTCGATGACGAGGAGGAGATCGTCAAGGTCCTCGATTTCGGCATCGCCAAGCAGCTCACAGGCAAGCTGCTCAGCGACGAGACCACGAAGACCGGCGAGCTCCTGGGCTCCCCGTTCTACATGAGTCCGGAGCAGGCGCGCGGCGACAAGGACCTCGACGCGCGCAGCGACCTGTGGTCGCTCGGGGTCATCCTCTTCCGCGCGGTCACGGGCAAGCTCCCGTTCGAGGGCGACGTGCTCGGCGCGGTCCTGTCGCGGATCCTCGTCGAGCCGATCCCGCTGGCGACGCAGCTCGTGAGCGATCTGCCGGCCGAGCTCGACGCGTTCTTCCTGCGCGCGCTCTCGCGCGACCGGGCCCAGCGGTTCCAGTCGGCGCAGGAGATGGTGCACGCCTTCGTGGCCGCTGCGGGCGACCTCGGCATCCCGCTGCCTGCGCCCTCCGTGCCGCGGCCGGAGCCGGTGACGTCGCGCACGGGGACGCTGCTCGGGCTGTCGCCGGGCGGCGCCGCCGAGCTCACGGGGGCAGGCGACCTCGGCGCGCTCTCCGGGTCCGAGGACCACGGCGCAGGCCCGCGGAACGACGCGCTCACGCCGCTGCCCGATCCGCTCGATCAGGGGACGCTCACGGCCGCCGCGGCCGGGGAGGTCCACGACGCCCGCAGGCCGCGCGCGAGCGCGACGCGCCGCTGGCTGCTGGCGTGCGGTGCGCTCTTCGTGCTCAGCGGGACGGTCGCGATCACGGCGCTGCGCGCTATCGGCAAGGAGGGCAAGGAGAGCGCCGCTCCCGTGGTCGCGCCGGTCCAGCCCGCGCCCGTGAGCTCGGCATCGCCGCCGGTGGAGGTCGCCCGCGCGTCGACGCCCGAGATGGATCTCCTGCTCGTCGCCGCGGACGCGCCGGCCGCGGACACGGCGCCGCCCTCGCCGGCGCCCTCGGGCACGGCGGAGCCGGCGGCGTCCGCCGCGCGAAAGGACCGGCCGGCGCGGTCGGCCCCGCGCCGGGCGCCGCACCGGGCGCGCGAGATCATCGACCCCTGGCAGCGACGATAGCGGCCGAGCGCGCCCGATGGCGCCGGCCGGCAGCGGCCGGCGGCGCCGGTCCGTAGCGGCGGATCGCGCCCGATGGCGCCCCGGCCGGCAGCGGCTGGTCGGTCACGCGAGCGCG